>JACQDU010000382.1 GCA_016200955.1 bacterium | reverse complement strand
GCGAAGACCTGCCAGCCCGTCGAGCAACCGCCGAGCCGCCGAGCCGGCGCAGCGAAATCGACGGCGTGCAGATTTGCGTTCGATCCCACCCGGCGCCTCGAGCCGCAAGACCCGGCCCTCGCGGGAGGACCCCGGAGATTCTTGTGCGCTTCTGCGCGGCACGGGCTTTGACCTGCTCCCGGAGCGCGACGGGCGCAGGCCGTGTGCGCGATGCGGAGGACGAAGATGAGCGGAAAGACCGTGTGCGCGTTGTCTCGTGCCGAGTTCCTCGCGGCCGCGGCGACCGTCGTGATCCAGATCGACGGCGTCTCGCTGGCCGCGGCGCCGAGGGAGTTCTCGACGGGCTCGTTCGGCTGGTACGTGATCGGCAAGGCGACGCTCCCGGTCAACGGCAAGGCGGTCGCCGTCCAGGCGAGCGTCAACATCACGGTCGTCGGCAGCAAGGAGACGCCTCGCAACGGCGCCGAGGTCGCGCGCCCGCCTTCGGCGTCGGTCTCGCACGAGGCCTCCTCGCTCGAGCCGCAAGGAAGCGCATCGCCGATGACGAGGTCCGGACTCTGAGGCGCCATGAAGGCGGGCGCGGAAGCCCGCCGATCCCGACTCGAAGGAGGAGGTTGACCATGCAGTGGTCGTGGAAGATCGGCACAGCCAACGGCGTGGCCGTCAGGTTCCACGCGATGTTCCTGCTTCTCCTGGCTTGGCTCCCGCTCGCCTCGCTCGCGCGCGGCCGGAGCGTCGCGACGCTCGGAGACGGCCTCGCGCTCTCGATCGCGGTCGTCCTCGCCGTGTCGCTGCACGAGCTCGCCCGCGCGATCGCCGGGAGGCGGCTCGGGATCCTGACGCGCGAGATCACGGTCCTTCCCACCGGAGGGATCGCGAAGCTCGAACGCGCCCCGGAGCCACGCCACGAGGTCGTGGCCGCGCTCGCCGGTCCCGCAGCCAACATCGCGCTCGGAGGCACCCTCCTCGGATGGCTGCTGGCAACGCGAGGCTCGCCCGGCGCCTTGTCGACCGGCCCAGCGAGCACGTTCGCGGGCGACCTTCTCTGGGCGAACCTCGTGCTGGGCGCGACGAACCTCCTTCCCGGGCTGCCCATGGACGGCGGACGCATCCTCCGCGCCTTGCTCGCGGCGCGCGGAGAGGCTCACGCGACGCGCTTCGCCGCGAGCGTCGGGCAAGGCATCGCGCTCGCGCTCGCCATGGCCGGGATCGCGGGCGTGCCCGAGCTGGGCTTCCTCGGTCTCGTCGTCTGGCTCGGAGCGACCGACGAAGCCGCGGCGCAGGAGCTGGCGCCCGCCGTGAGCGCGATCCCCGTGAGCCGCGCGATGGTCCGCGACTTCCGGGTGCTCGCGCCCGACGACTCGCTCGACTGCGCGGTCGAATACGTGCGCGCCGGCTTCCGCCAGGACTTCCCCGTCGTCGACGACGGGAAGCTCGTGGGAGTCCTCACGCTCACGTCTCTCCTCTGCAGCCTCGTCGAGCTGGGCCGGCAAGCGCCCGTCTCCGACGCCATGGAGCGGAAGTTCGGCTCCGTCGAGGCAAGCGAGATGCTCGAGGGCGCGCTCACGCGGCTCCAGGGGACGTCGGGCGGGATCCTCCCCGTCGTCCGCAACCGCCGCCTCGTGGGCGTCGTCACGCCCGAGAGCGTCGGAAGGTTCGTCATGCTCGGCGCGGCTCGCGGAGAGGAAGACGCGGCGCCCGTGACGAGGCTCGGCACCCGCCTCCGTGCGACGGGTTCCTGAACAAGAGGGCCCATGAGCACTCCGCCCATGGACGGAAAGGGATCGGGCCCGAACGGGTCGGCCCGGCACGATCCGCCCGCGCCTCCTAACGGCGCGGCGCACGGTCCGCCCGCGCCTCCGAACGGCGCGGCGCAGGGCAGGAACGGGTCGGCCCGGCACGCTCCGCTCGCGCCTCCGAACGGCGCGGCGCAGGGCAGGAACGGGTCGGGCCGCCTGTCTCCGCTCGCGGCTCAGAACGGCTCCGCGCCGAAGGACCGCACGCCGCTCGGGTCGCCTCGCGCGTGGGCGGAGGACCTCGCCGAAGCGGCTCACGATGCGAGCGAGGCCATGGCGTCGCTCGAGCGAGCGGATCGGATCGCCGAGCTCCTCGCGCCGCACTCCCGGACAGCGAGCGAGACGGCGCCGCCGTCGAACGGCTCGAACGGCTCGAACGGCTCGAACGGCACGAGTCGTCCGGAGGGCTCGAACCGCCTCGAGGGCTCGAACGGCTCGAACCGGCCGAAGGGCGCGCCGGGCCCGCGTCCCTCGCGGGAGCCGAGCGCTCCCGCGCCGCCTCCGAGCGAGCCCCCGGCGGCGGGGCGCAAGGCCGAAGCGGCGAGCGCGACCGCCCTGAGCCCCGCGAGCGAGCCCATGCCTCGCACCGCGGCGGCCGAGCCCCAGGGCTGCATGGCGCAGCTCCTCGCAGGCCTCGTCGCGACGACTCTCGGAGCCGTCCTCGGCTACTCGGCGTGGAGCGCGAGCGAGGTCGAGGTCAAGAACGTCGGCTTCGGCGCCGAGATGCAGCGCCAGGACGTCTTCCTGGAGCCGGGCGAGGAGCTCGTCTACGCGGCGAGCGGGTCCGTCCGCGCCGGAGAGGTCCTCGCGCGGAAGAGCAACGCCTCGAGGCGCGTCGAGGCCACGCGCGCCCGCGGCGACTACGAGAGCACGGTGTCCCAGGGCGACAAGGTCCGCGCGCGCCCGGCGACGATCGAAGCGCTCGCGCTCTGCCAGAGCGACGTGCGCCGGGCCGAGGACGCCTTGCGGCAGCACGAGATCTCGCGGACGACGATCAAGGAGCAGGGCCTCGCGCGCACGGGAGCCCTCGAGACCGAGCTCCAGCGCGTCGAGCTCGAGCTCGTCTCGTCGCATGGGAAGTGCGCCTCCGCCGTCATCGAGCGCGATCAACGGAAGAGCGAGCTCGAGCGGACGAGCGACCACGTCGAGCGCCAGCTCGTCCCCGAGCTACGCCGCGTCGAGGCCGCCAACCGTCTCAGCGCCGCGGAGCAGAGCCTCGCGGTCGCGGTCGCCGACAAGTCCGCGCTCGAGCAAGCGCGCGTCGCGTGCCGCGACAGGCTCGAGAAGGCCCGGGCCGAGCTCGCCGAGAGCCTCTCCCACGAGGACGGCGTCCTGCACGCGCTCGCCGAGCGCTTGAAGGAGCTGCGCGCGGACCAGGCCAGGCTCGACGAGAAGGCGAGCACGGAGATCGAGTCGGAGAAGGAGCGGCTCGCGAGCCTCGCGAGCCTCCAGAAGCAGAGCCGCGACGACCTCGAGCGGCAGGCCGAGGTCGTCATCACCTCGAAGGTCTCGGGGCGAGTCCTGCAAGCGCCGTCGCGCGCTCCCGGCCGGCCGGTCGTCGTCGCGTTCGACGCGCTCTCGGTCTCGGGCGAGGTCCAGGGAGCCACGGCCGAGCGCCTCCGCTCCGGGGGAATCCGGCTCGTCCTGAAGGCGGGCGAGCGCGAGGAGCCCTGCAAGATCGTCGACTTCGCCGGCGAGGAGCGCTCGCGCTGCCGCGTCCTCCTCGAGCCCGTGCGGGTCGACTGGAGCACGCTCCAGGACCCCGAGGCGAAGCACCTCTCGGTGACCGCGGAGTACGGTCCGCTCACGCGGTTCTCGCTCGAGCCTCTCCTCTTCGCCGCCGCGTTCGTCTTGTCCACGGGGGGAGCGTCTCTCCTCGCCTGGAGCGGCGTGGCCTACAAGAGGCTCGCTTCCCCGAAGAAGGCGACGCCTCCTTCGCTTCCCGCGACCAAGACCGAACCTACCGCGGGAGAGGAGGCGCGGCCCCAGGCGCCCGCGACGCCCGCGAGGGCGCCCGCGCCCCCGGTCGATGCCTCTCCGCTCGAGAACGGGCCCGCCGTCCTCGAGGTCGAGCCGCCGTCCTCGCGCCCCGACCGCAGCCTCACCGAGGTCACGCTCAAGGGCAAGAACCTCGACCAGTGCGTGGCCGTGCTCCTCCACGAGACGCCGTGCACGATCGTGCGCCGGCGCGACGGCACGTCTTTGTCGGTGAGCGTCCCCGTCTACTTCCTGCCAGAAGGCCAGTGGCACTTCGTGCTCCGCACGGTGCGAGGGCCGGTGCGCTGCCCGACGCCGTTCACGGTCCCGCCGCCGCCGCCGCCCGTCGTCTCCCAGGTCCGGCCCGCGACCGTGGTCCGGAACCCGGCGACCCCGCCGGCGCTCGAGATCGAAGGGCGCCACTTCGCGCGGCTCGAGCGCGTCCTGCTCCTGGGAGACGGGACCTTCGAGTGTCCGATCGTCCAGGGCGCGGACGCCGAGCCGAACGACAACCGCCTCGTCGTCCGGCTCTCACCGACGACGCGCTGGGGCTCCTACCGGATCGTCGTCGAGACGCGCTCCGGCCAGAGCCACGAAGGGCCGAGCGTCACGATCAAGCCCGGGACGATCGACCAGGTCGACGAGCTCAGGACGAGGATGCTCGCCGCGATCTCCATCGAGAACCTCGATGCGGCCCTCAAGGACCACGCGCTGGATCGCCTGCGAGCGGCTTCGGAGCTCGATCCGCGGCTCGCCGCCGCGCTCAAGAAGAGCCGCTTCACGGCGAGCATCGCCCCGACCGTCCTCGAGGAGCTGAACGGCGACATGGGCCGAGCCCTCGAGAACGAATGCGCGCTCGAGCGGGCGAGGGAGCTCAGGGAGGCCACGCCCTGCTGGATCGGAGACCTCGTCGAGGCGGCGATCCTCGGGCGCGTCGCGGCCATGGAGCCCACGCGACGAGACCTCTCCCCGGAGGGGATCGAGGGCTTTGCCGGAGCCGCGACGGACGCGGCCCGTGTCCTGCGACTCGGCGAGGCCCTCGTCTTCGATCAGCGCCGGGCGAGGAAGCTGCGCTCCTCCATCGAGGCCGCGCTCGCCGTCTACCGCGAGCGAGAGCTTCCGCATGTCTGGAGCAAGGTCACGGAGCACGTAGCCGCACTGGCCGGAGTTGGCCCCTCGATCGGCGAGGGATTCGACTAGCACGGCCCGGAAGGCAGGTCGCGGCGTGCGACATCTTCCACGGTGAGAACGCACAAGGAAGGAGCAAGAGATGGCGGTCACGGGAATCGACCTCGGAAACTTCAAGACGTCCGTCGCCTTTCAGCACAAGGGGCTCGAGTCGCGCGCGTTCTTCGTGAGCGTGTTCGCGTCGAAGCTGGACCACGAGGACGTGAACGTCCTGCGCGCTCGCGTCGAGAGCCGGAAACGGCTCGCCGAGCTCCAGTCGCGCTGCGAGCGCAGCCCGAAGGACGACGCGCTCCAGCAGCAGCTCGCCTCCTACGTGAACGGCCTGCGCTTCCCGCACTGGTTCCTCCCGAACATCTCGGCCTTCACGGACGAGCTGATCGAGGAAGCCGGTCTCCACTTCGGCGAGTCGGTCTGGCATCACCTCACACGGATCGGCGGGCACAAGGCGCGTGCCGCCGTCCAGCGCCTGAAGGCGCCCCAGGGAGGCGTCGACATCCTCGGGAAGGAATACAACTACTTCGACGTCGACAGGGACCGCCTGAACCCGGAGCAGGAGGACTCGCTCTTCGAGGACTACTCCTGCGCGAGGACCGTGCTCCGCTGGGTGCGAGAGCGCTTCTGCAGCCTCGGCCACCTCGGCCCGGGCGACCGCCACGTGGCGGTGCTCGGCGTCCCTCCGGGCGCGCCGCCCTTCGTGAAGGCGACCATCTTCATGCTCGGCCTCGACGCGGGCTTCGACGCGGTCGTCCTCCGCGCGGAGCCCGAGCTCGTCGCGAGGAGCCTCATGCTCCCCGCGGAGAAGCCGTGCCTCGTCATCGACATAGGCGCCGGCACGACGGACATCTGCCTCTTCATCCCCGTCTCGGGCGCGACGATCCTCGATCCCAAGCTCCAGGAGACGATCCCGAAGGCGAGCTTCGCGATCGACCGCAAGCTCGAGGAGCTCATCCGGGGCGAGATCGAGACGAAGCACCCGAGGGGCGCGAAGTTCTACTGGCCGCAGCTCCCCCAGGAGCATCTCTCCTACTGGAAGGAGAGCTGCACGCAGGCCTCGTGGGAGACGCTCAAGTCCACGAAGGAGCACCACAACACGTTCCTGTACGAGTACAAGGTGGACGAGAAGATCAAGTTCTTCGACGTCTCGACGATCCTCGACGGCGAGTACGTCACGCGCGCCTTCGACCTCGTGCTCTCCGAGGAGATCAAGCGCGGCGTGAAGCAGGCGCTCGACCCTCAGGGGAAGGAGACGGACACCGAGCGGCTCCTCGCGATCCACTCGGGCCCGGCCGCGCAGAGGACCGTGATCGCGGGCGGCGGGAGCCAGATCCCTCAGATCCACGACCTCGTGCGGAAGGTCCTCGGCCCCGACCACCGCGTCCGGACCGTCCCCGACCACCTGAACGCCGTCGCCGACGGCGCCCGCTTCTTCGCGCGGACTCTCTGGGAGGACGACTGGAAGGCGATCGCACTCGAGCAGCGCGAGTGGCGGCGGAAGCACCGCATCGAGCGCCCCCAGCACCTGGGCGAGTGGTACCGCGAGTGGCGCGAGAAGATGCAGAACGGCGAGCTGCGCGAGACCCTGCGCTACAACATGAACTTCTAGCGTCCCCACGAGACCGTCGACGGTCCTCCGACGGATGACTCGAGCCGCGGAGAGCCGCGGAGAGCCGCGGAAGGGAAGCCGTTTCTGCGGCCTCCGCTCCTCGGCGAGAAAGTGGATCGAAGCCCCACGGCACGGGCGTGACATCGAGGTGCGCCAGGGGCGGTCCGGCGGTCGGATCGCCGGCGCGTCGCGCCCGTGCCCCCTCTCTCACGGGCCGGCGAGCGCTCCCTTGATCGCCTGGAGGAGGACGTCGCGGGATCCCGCGGGCTGCGAGCGGCGGTATCAGCCGCCGAGCTCCCACACGATCACGCCTCCGAGACCGTTCGTCTCCGCGTACTTCACCTTGTTCGCGCACGAGATCTCGTCGTCGTAGGAGATGAACTTGGCGCGCGAGGCTCCGCAGGCGACGCTCAGGTACGGCGCACCGGGGCCCGCGTCCCACACGTAGAAGCTCGGCGCGGTAGTACCTGTCCATGATCTCGGCGTGGGAGGCGCTCGAGTCGACCGTGACGCCCGCGATCGACTGGTTCGGCCCGCTCGCGCCGCTCCCGAGCACGGGGGCGTTGCTCCCTTGCATCGACCTCACCGTCGCCGCGTTCGAGACGGCGGGCGTCGAGACGGAGAAGCTCGGATCGGGATCGACTTCTACGCCTAATCTAGATAGGAGGGCGGGATTCGGCACGGTCGAGCACAGCCCAAAACGAACGCTCCATGCGATGCCGGGAAACGCGAAGACGCAAGGACCTGAAGACGCAAGGGGCTCACCCCAAGACCCGAGCCCTTCGTCATTCACGACTTTCTTCGCGTCTTTGCGCCTTTGCGCCTTTGCGTTTTCTCTCTGGATCGGGACCGAGAGACGGACCTGAATCGCGCCCTTGCAGTTAGGAGCAGCCCATCGAGTGGCCGCAGTTCACGCAGCGGTAGCACGTGCCGTTACGGATCGTGATGTGCCCGCACTCGGAGCAAGCCGGCGCGTCTCCCATCATGTTGCTCGCGTGCTCGCTGAGAGCGCTCCTCACCTTCTGGATCCTGCGCGTCTCGGTCCGGACGACGAGAGACCCGGAGGCGAAGCCTCCCGTGGGGGCCGTGACCTGTGAGCCGTTCGAGGGAGCGTGCGCGCCGTTCCCGTTCGTCCCGGAGGCGTGCTTCACCGCGACGATCGTGCTCTGCGTCTCCGTGACGACGCTGCGTGTCTCGCGCGGACGCGCAGAGTCCGCGGCCTGCGCCGGCGCGTCGGCGACGGGAGACCGGCGCTGGCTCGCGGCCTCGCCGGGCGCCACCGCGTTCGCCGTGGGCGAATGCTGAGCGACCACCGCGTTCGCCACGGGCGCGAGCTGGACCGGCGCCGGCGCCTCCGGTGCTGGAGGCGTCGCCTCCTCCTCGTCGAGGCCCTCGACCGAGTCCGCGGGCTTCACGTGCACGAAGTCGGTCCGGCCGAGGTACTCCATGCCGAGCATGCGGAAGATGAAGTCGATCACCGAGGTCGCGCTCTTGATGTTCGGGTGGTCGACGGGGCCATGCGGCTCGAAGCGCGTGAACGTGAAGGCGTCCACGAACTCCTCGAGCGGGACGCCGTGCTGGAGCCCGAGAGAGATCGAGATCGCGAAGCAGTTCACGAGGCTCCGGAACGCGGCGCCCTCCTTGTGCATGTCGATGAAGATCTCGCCGAGGGAGCCGTCCTCGTACTCTCCCGTGCGGATGTAGATCTTCTGGCCGCCGACGCGGGCTTCCTGCGTGAAACCGGCTCGCTTCTTGGGAAGACGCCGCCGCGCGAGGCGCGGGGGAGCGGCCGAGGCCGTCTCGGGCGAAGCTGCCTGAGCGACGGGCGCGACCGGAGCGGCCTCGGCGGGCTTCGCCGCCTTTGTAGCGGGGGATCCAGCAGTCGCCGCAGGCGAATGCGATGGCGACGAAGACTCGCTCGACTTCGACTCGCTCTGCGTGGGGCGACTTTCGTCGCCCCCGCCCCCTCCCGCCGAGCTCAGGACCTGCGAGGCCTTGGAGCCGTCCCGGTAGAGCGCGATCGCCTTGAGGCCGAGGCGCCACGCCTCGACGTAGATCTTCTCGACCTCCTCGACGCTCGTCTCCTTGGGGAGGTTCACGGTCTTCGAGATCGCGCCGCTCACGAAGGGCTGGGCGGCGGCCATCATGCGCACGTGGCCGAGGGGCGCTATGAAGCGCTTGCCTCTCTTGCCGCAGCGGTTCGCGCAGTCGAACACGGGGAGATGCTCCGTCTTAAGGTGAGGCGCTCCCTCGATCGTGAGGCGGCCGCAGATCACCTCGGTCGCTTCCTCGATCTGGGCGGGCGTGAAGCCCAGGGCCTCGAGGAGGTCGAAGCTCGGCTTCTCGCACTCTCCCGCGAACCCGAGGCGCGCGAGCGCGGCGTCTCCCAGGACGAAGCGGCTGAACGCGTGCCGGAGCTGGAAGACGGAGGGCAGCGCGGCCTCGGCCCGCGTGATCTCGGCCTCGAGGAGGCCCTTCGCGAGGAGCGAGGCGCGGTTCACGTGTGGTGCGTGCTCGAAGCTCAGCGTTCCGCGGAGGTAGTCGACGATCTCGGAGACCTCGGACTCGGTGTAGCCCAGGTTCCTGAGAGCGGGCTGGACGGACTGGTTGACGATCTTGAAGTAGCCGCCTCCCGCGAGCTTCTTGAACTTCACGAGAGCGAAGTCGGGCTCGATCCCAGTCGTGTCGCAGTCCATGAGGAGCCCGATCGTTCCCGTGGGCGCGAGGACCGTCGCCTGGGCGTTCCTGTAGCCCCAGCGCTCGCCCGCCGCGAGCGCCCGATCCCAGGCTTCGCGCGCCGCCGAGAGGAGCTCGGGGCTCGCGTCTTGCCCGATCGCGTACGCGGCGTCACGGCGCTGGTTCATGACGCGGAGCATGGGGTCTCGGTTGTGGGCGAAGCCCGGGAAGGGACCCTTGGACGCCGCGATCTCCGCCGAGGCCTCGTACGCGGCGCCGGTCATGATCGCCGTGATCGCCCCGCAGGTCGCGAGACCGCGCGGGCTGTCGTAAGGCACGCCCTCGACCATGAGGAGCGTCCCCAGGTTCGCGTAGCCGAGCCCGAGCGGACGGTAGTCGTGCGAGTTCTGCGCGATCGCCTTCGTCGGATAGCTCGCGTAGTCGACGATGATCTCCTGCGCGAGGATGAAGATCCGGCAAGCGTGCCGGAAGGCCTCGATGTCGAACGTGGGCGCGGGCGGCGCGGTGCCAGCATTCGCCGCAGGCTAATGCGCTCCAGCAATCGCCGTAGGCGAATGCGCGCCAGCAATCGCCGTAGGCGAAGGCGATGGTGCCGGTGCCGTCTCGGTCACGAGGAACTTCATGAGGTTGATCGAGGCCAGGTTGCAGCTCGTGTCGTCGAGGAACATGAACTCGGAGCACGGGTTCGAGGCGTGGATGCGGCCGGACACCGGGACCGTGTGCCAGTTCTGGATCGTCGTGTCGAACTGGACTCCCGGATCCGCGCAGCGCCAGGCCGAGTGAGCGATCTTCTTCATGAGATCGCGAGCGCGGTGAGTGCGAGCGACCTCGCCGGTCGTGCGCCATCGCGTTTGCCACTCGCGGTCGTCGAGCACCGCGCTCATGAACTCGTCCGTCACGCGGACGGAGTTGTTCGAGTTCTGGCCCGAGACCGTCCGGTAAGCGTCGCCGTTGAAGTCCGAGGAGTAGCCGGCGCGGATGAGCGCGAGGACCTTGTCCTCCTCGGTCGACTTCCACTGGATGAACCGCTCGACGTCCGGGTGGTCCATGTCGAGGCAGACCATCTTCGCCGCGCGCCGGGTCGTGCCGCCCGATTTGGTCGCGCCCGCGGCCTTGTCGAAGATCTCGAGGAAGGACATGAGCCCGCTCGAGGTGCCGCCCGAGGAGAGGAGCTCGCCCTCGCCGCGGATCCTGGAGAAGTTCGTGCCGGTCCCGCTCCCGAACTTGAACAGGCGCATCTCGCGCTGCACGCCGGCCGCGATGTCCATGAGGTCGTCCGAGATCGACTGGATGAAGCAAGCCGATATCTGCGGATGCGAGTAAGCGTCCGGCGCTTCCTGGACTCCCGTCTCGGGGCTCCAGAACCAGTTCCCCACGGGCTTCCCCTTGATCCCGTGAAGCTCGGCGAGACCGCAGTTGAACCAGGCGGGAGAGTTGAAGGCGCCCATCTGCCGGACGAGCATGTGCTCGAGCTCGTCCTGGAAGACCTGGCCATCGGCCTCGGTCGCGAAGTAACCGCCGAGCCGCTCGCCCGCCTGGCGGATCGCGAGGGCGATGCGCCGGACGACCTGCTTCACGGAGCTCTCGGAGCCGGTCCCGGGGTGCGGCTCGCCGGACCGGGTCTGGGGGACCTCGGTCTTCCGGAAATACTTGGAGACGACGATGTCCGTCGCGAGCTGCGACCACTCGACCGGCACCTCGGCGTCATCCATCTTGAAGACCGTGGAGCCATCCGGATTCGAGATGACCGAACGCCGACGCTCGTACCTGAGACCATCGAGCGCGCTCCCGGGAGCCAGGTGAGCGGTGAAGCGGCGGTCGAGCGAGAGACCTCGCCGCGCGTGCGCGCTCGCGTGCGCGGCGCCGGAGAAGCCGGCGTCCGAGCGCGACCGCTCGGAGCGCGGGGACTCGTTCACCGACGGTGCCTTGTTCGTCTCGAGATTCAAGGGAACGCTCATCGACCCGACCTCTTTCCTCTTCCCACGGGGAACCTTCCGCTCGGCTCGGGGAGTCGCGCGGCATCGCGGGCCGCAGGGCGACCGGGAACGAAAGCTCGAGACACGCTCGTGCTCTCGCCGAGGACGCGCATGCGGTGCGTGACGGTGCTAGCGCGGATTCCGGACCGACGACGCTTCGCCCGACGAGCTCAGCTCGACTGCGGGCAACGCAACCCGAACTCCCTGGAGTTCGACAAGGCCGCGCATGCATCTTCGGGGACCCAACAACGCGGGGGAACTATGCTCGGTGGGTCTGACATCTGGTACGAGTTACCAGTGCCAACCTGTTATGGATTAGCGGTTTGCGAAAAGTAGGCGAGTCGCTTGCAAGTGAGTGCAGGCGTCTTGCGGAACGCCATGTCACGTTGACAACGATCAAACGCGGCCGCCGTCAACGGCGTCGTCGCTCGGGATGCGGGTGACGTTGCTGAGCTCGCCCGAGAGAGCGTGGCGCTTCAGGCCACGGAGAGCGGCGGGCGCCGCCAGCGACAGGGCAGGCGTAACTGCTGAAGGTAACATCAATGCCTGACGTCCGGGTGTGTGGCGAAGAACGGTTGGAGCATACGCCGCGACCTACTTGAGACCAGCTTGGTAGCGGAGTGAGGCGTCGCAGCCTCCGCAGAGAAAGCCGGTCTTCGTCCGGCGCTTCCGCGGCAACCGACGGTTGCATCGTGAGCACACGGCCAGGGGCCGCTGATAGCACCTGGAGCAGATCGGACGGCCGTCCTCGTCGCGCTGCCAGACGAGGCCGAGCTCGTGGCACTCGCTGCAACGCTCGGGGAGTCGTACTGCGACATAGCACTTCGAGCAAATCGGTCGACCGTCCCCGGTCCGGGCGTGGGTGCTTCTCTCCTCGCCACAGATCCAGCATTTCTCGACAGGGCGCTCGTAGCAGTCGCGGCAGATCGCCCGGTTTCCCTTCCACATGGCGACCGCCGCTTTCGTGCCGCACTCGTCGCAGCGGGCCTTGGGGGCCAGCTCGTTGCGGTAGCACGCGGGACAGAACGGCTCGTCGTTCTCGCCCCGCGCCTCGACGGCCTGCTCTTCGCCACACGCCGAACAGACCTCGATGGGGTC
>JACQDU010000370.1 GCA_016200955.1 bacterium | reverse complement strand
CTCCCGGTGAGTCCATGAAGTCCTCGCTCCCGGGAGTGCCGAGCTCCTTCATGAGGAGCTGGTGGTCGAGCGGGAACTTCCCCGTCTTCATGACCGCCGCGATGTCCTCGTAGGGGCGCACGCTCGTTATGAGCTCGTAGAAGAGGATCCCGAGAGAGTAGACGTCGGACGCCTCGTTCGCGCAGTGAGGGTCCTTGAGGACCTCGGGCGCGACGTAGCGGTGGTCGAGGCGGTTCTTGATCTCCTCGGGGTCCTTCAGGTTCGGGGCGTTCTTGATCAAGGCGAGGTCGAAGTTCACGAGCTTCACGTCGCCCTTGGGGGAGACGACCACGTTGAGCGGCCTCACGTCCCGGTGGATGATCCCGTGCTTGTGCGAGTGGCGGAGGCCGCTCGCGACCTTGCGGATGATGTCGGCCTTCTCCGCCCACGTGAGCTGCCGGTCCTCGTGCTTCGCGAGGAGCGCCTCGAGCGGGCGGCCGTCGTCGATGTACTCGGTCGTGAGGACGAACTTGTTGTCCTCCCAGGCGAAGATGTCTCCCGTGACGATGATGTTCGGGTGAGCCCCGAGGAGGCGCACGGCGTTCTGGTCGTGGAAGATCGCCTCGATCTGCCGCTCGCGCTCCTCGGGAGAGGCGTAGACGTCGAAGTGGTAGACCTTGAGGATCGTCTTCGGGCGCGTCTTGATGTAACGGTGAGAGGCCAGGAAGACCGTGCGGTTCTCGGTCTGGTTGATCTTCTCGATGATGTCGTAGAGGCCGATCCGGTTGATCTTCTTGGACGGCTTCGTCCCGAAGAGCGCCTCGCAGATCGTGTCGTGGTGGCGGCGGATCGAGTCCACGCGCACGGGGAGCCGCGCGGGGTCCGTGAGCGCGTCGAAGCCCGCCCTGAGCGTGATGATCCGCGGCGACTGGTCGTCCCGGACGTTCACCTTGACGTTGTCGTCGGTCAGGAGGACGAGCGTCTCCGTCCACACGTCGCGGAGCGCAGGCGAGTGGTGCTTGAGCTTTCCCGCGAGGATCTTCGTCTTCTTGTTCGCGAGAGGGATCGGGCTCGGCATGACGCCGCCGTTGTCGAAGACCCACTGCGTCTGGTTGCCCCGGATGACTCCGTGATAGCCCTTCACCTCGACGTGGTAGACGGCGAACTCTCCCACGACGACGATGTCGTACTCGTAGGGGAGGCCCGAGCCCGTCGTGAGCTCGAAGTTGTGGAAGATGTAGTAATTCTCGGGCAAGCTTTCGGCGAGCTTGCGGATCGCCTTCGACTCGCTCGCGTTCTCCGGCTCGCCAATCCGGTGGATGATTGGAATAAAGAACAAAGAGAGACCCAAGAGGGAGGACACCATGAGCAACAACACTCTGAACCTCGAGATCGAGGGTCTGACTGTCCTGTCCGAGGCAGAGGCGATCGAGGCGAACGGCGGCTTCAGCTTCTCGAAGTTCTTCGGGAGCCTCATGGACGGCAGCTTCTTCGACGCCGTCTCCAGCGCGGTCAGCGGCGTGAAGGGCATCTTCAGCGCGATCGGCTCGGCCTGGACCAGCATCAAGTCGGTCTTCTCGTTCTTCGGCTAGACCGAACACACCGGGGCCGTCTCGCGCCTGGATCACGCACGACATGCGCGCGGCGTCTCCGATGTATCGACGAGCACGGCGCCGCCGGGGAGACCTGGCGGCGCCGCTTCGTTTCCGGAGAGCGAAGGCTTCAGGGAGAGAGACCGAACCACGAAAGACGCGAGGACACGAAGGGAGCTTCGAACGAACCGTGGGCCGTCGGGAGGACCCGGGAACGCAAAGACGCCAAGCCGCGAAGACGCGAAGATGATGAGAGAAAAAGAAGAGGAGAGATCTCGGAGAAGGGGAGGCTATGAGAACGAGAGGCGCTGGTTTAGGCTCGTCAGGTGCTCCTCTCCGAAGAGAAAGAGCTGACCCCGACTCACCTGAGGATCCTCTTCCTCGCCTTTCTCGGATGGACGTTCGACTACTACGACTTCATCCTCTACACGTTCCTGACCGACCCGATCACGAAGGACCTGGGAGTCTCCCACGAGGGGCACGCGCTCAACCTGGCGCTCTCGTTCGGGTTCACGGCCGTGGGAGGGATCGCGAGCGGCTGGCTCTCCGACCGATTCGGGAGGAGGACGGTCGTCTCCTGGACGATCCTCGTCTACAGCCTGGGAGCGCTGTTCTCCGGCCTCGCCCCGAGCCCGCTCGCGCTCTCGATCGGGCGGGCGGTCATCGCGCTCGGAGTCGGCGGCGAGTGGGCGGCCGGGCACACTCTCGTCGCGGAGACTTTCCCGAAGGAGAAGCGAGGCCGCGCCGGAGCGCTCCTCCAGGCGGGAGCGCCGGTGGGAGTCGGCCTCGCGCTCTTCGTCGCGACGTTCCTCGCGCCCGTGGTCGGGTGGCGCTGGTGCTTCCTCGGCTCGAGCGCGACCGCTCTCCTCGCCTTCGCCATGCGCTTCGGCATGCCGGAGTCCGACCTCTGGGAGCAGGGGAAGACGACTCGCTTCGGCTCCGGCCTGGGCTCCCTCGTCGCGGGGAGGTTCGCCGCGCGCTTCTACCTCGCTCTCCTCCTCACGACGATGAACGGCGCCTCATACTGGCTCACGTACTCGTGGCTCCCGAAGTACCTCGACTCGAAGACGGGGACGCTCGCGACGCCCGCCGGCTACATGGCCGTCCTCGTCCTGGGAGAAGTGCTCGGCTACGCGAGCTTCGGTTGGGTCTCCGATCGCCTCGGGCGCCGGCCGACGTTCACGCTCTACGCGCTGACCATGGCCGCGGGTCTCCTCCCGCTGACCGTGCTCTTCGAGAGCTTCTCCACGTGGCCGCAAGCGTTCTACGGCGCCATGGCCCTCGTGGGCCTCGGGACGGGAGCGTGGAGCAACTTCGGCCCCATGCTCTCGGAGCTCTTCGGGACCGAGGTGAGGAACACGGCGCTCGGGACGGTCTTCAACCTCTCGCGCTTCTTCATGGTCGGGACGCAGAAGCTCATCCTCGTGCTCGAGCCCGCTTACGGCCTCGCGGGAGGGATCGCGGCGGCGGCCGTCTTCGCGACCGCGGCGTCGATCGTCGTCTGGACCTTGCCGGAGACCCGCGGGACGAGCTTGCGCCACGAGAGCGGAGAGTGAGCGGAGGCCCGCGTGGATAGCCAGCCTCCGAGCCCGGAGGAGAAGCCCAGGGAGGAGCCCCGCGCGCTCGCGGGAGCGGGCGTGCGGCTGTTCCTGACGAGCGCGACGCTCCTCTTCTGCGAGCTCCTCTTGATCCGGTGGATCCCGGCGAACGTGATCTACGTCGGGTTCTTCGCGAACTTCCTGCTCATGGGAGCTTTCCTGGGAATGGGCCTCGGCACGCTCCTCGGAGCGCGGCTCGCGCGGCTCCCGGTCTCTCCTTTCCCGCCGCTCCTCCTCGCGATCGTGCTCCTCGTGCCGTGGGCGAGGCTCGACGCGAGGATCGAAGCGCGCGAGGAGGTCTTCCTCCTGCCCGAAGGAGCGAGCACGGGAGCGAACGTCGTGCTCCCGCTCGTCGTGCTCCTCGTGCTCCTGCTCATGGCGGCGCTCGCGCTGCCGCTCGGGCCGCTCCTCCGCTCGATGCGGCCGCTCCGGGCCTACGCGATCGACATCGCGGGAGCGCTCGCCGGGATCGCGGCGTTCACGGCGCTGTCGGCGGCCTGGACGGGGCCCCTCGTCTGGTTCTCGGTCCTCGCGGGGCTCCTCGCGGCGAAGGGGCTCGCGGAGGGGCCGGGCCGCGGGTCCCTCGCGAGCGTCGCGTGCATGGCGTGCGTGCTCTTTCTCTCCCATGCCCCGCCGCCCGAAGGCATGTGGGAGAGGTGGTCGCCCTATTACCGGATCACGGTCTCGCGCTGGGGCCGCGGAGCGGGCCTCGCGATCAACGTGAACGGGATCGGGCACCAGACGTTCGGTCCGATGCCGCGCGAGCTCCCGCGGAATCCTCCCTACGAGCAGGTCTATCGCTGGTTCCCCGGCCGCACCTTCGAGCGAGTCCTCGTCGTGGGAGCCGGCGCGGGGAACGACCTCGTCGT
>JACQDU010000390.1 GCA_016200955.1 bacterium | reverse complement strand
TCGAGCAAACTCTCTGGAGTCAGCGCACGAGCTCCGGCGAGGCCCCGTAGCGCTTGGCGGTCGGGCGGGTCGGGAGCGGCGGGTTCGCAGGGTCGAACTCCTTGCGCGGCGCGAAGTCCCTCACTTTGATGATGCCGTCCTTCATGTTGGTCCCGAGGAGTCGCTTGACCTCGTCGTCCCATGACTTCTCGGCCTTGACCTTCGTCGCGTCGAAGGGCTTGAGCTCCGTGAGCGCGATCGGGATCCCGGGCGTGATCGTGACGTTGCCTTCGCCGTCCTGGACGTTCTTCACCTCGGGGATCTTGTCCGCTCCGATCGCCTCCCGGTGGTCGCCGCCGTCCACGAGCATGGCCGCGGCGCCCATCTCGGTCGTCGCCGAATAGAATCCGTTCCCCGCGAAGAGGTTGTCCTTGATCGTGAGCTTCGGGTTTTGCTTGTGCGGGCAGAGGATCGCTCCGCCGAAGCTCGCGTAGAACACGTTGTTCGTGATGACGAACTCCTTCGCCGCCTCGCGGTGGCCGATCTCGACCGCGGCGCTGCAGTGATCGACCGAGATCCGCTGCACGTTCGTCTTCATGACGACGCCTTCCGCGCGCACGACGTCGAGCCGGAGCGGGACGACGCAGTTCAGGAAGATCGAGTTCCGGATGCGGATCTCCATGGCGTCGGTGAGCGGCCGGACGAGCGTCTGGAACGCTCCCTGCGGCGCGTTCGCGAAGACGCAGTTCTGGACGACGAGGCTCTCGAGGACCACGCTGTTGAAGTCGATGATCGCGTAAGGGGCGGAGATCTTCTGGAGGAGGCTCCCGTGGTTGTCGTAGATGTTCGAGTTCCCGACGTCGAACACGACCCCGTCGATCGTGAGGGAGCGCATCTTGTCGGTGTTCGCGCCGAGCCCCGAGTGGACGGTCAGGAGAGGCGCCGTCCTCTTGACGATCGTCACGATCCGCGTCGGCGTCTTGAACGGATCCCGCCGCGAGAAGTCCTCCTTGTAGCCGCCCTCGATGCGGAGCGAGGCCTTCACGTTGTTGATCGCCGGGAGCTGGTAGCTGCCCTTCCCGTCGCCGTCGTGGGAGCCGGTCGCGATCCTCACGACGACTCCCGCCTCGGCGTTTCCCTCGAGCTCCGCCGCCGCCAGCTCGAGGCCCTTGTTCAAGGTCGGCGCCCACTTCCCTCCGCTGGGAGCCGCGGCGGCCGCGCCCTTGGCCTGGTCGCCGCCGACCGTGATGACGACGTCTCCCGCGAAAGCCGGCCGCGCGAGGCACGCGATCGCGAAGAGAATGACGAGAAGGCTCCGCGCCACGGTGACCTCCCGGATGTTCTACGTCCGCCCGCGGCGGTTCGATCCTCGCGGGACCACGGATGATACGGATTTCACGTGAGCGCGGTAGGCCGCCGGGCGAGCCCGCCGCCTCACCGCGGCCCCCCCTCGAGAGAAGCCTTGACCGTGGCCTCGAGCTTGTCGACCTTGTCGTCGCCGGTCCCTCCCTTCGCGCGGGAGCGCTCGAGCGCCTCGAGGGCGAGGCTCTCGCGTCCGAGGGCGTGGAGGCTCGCCGCGAGGTTGTATTCGGGCCAGCCGTTCCCGAGAAACTTGGCGGTCCGATCCAGCTCGAGCGCGGCGCGCAGGTCGCGCACGGCCTGCTCGTCCCGTCCGAGCTGGTGCTCCGCGGTCCCTCGCCAGAAGAGCGTGTCCACTCGCTCGGCCGGGCTCGCCTCGCTCGAGCGGGAGACGGCGTCGTCGAGGAGCTTCTGCGCGTCGTCGGCTCTCCCCATGGCCGCGAGCGTGAGGCCGCGCGTGACCTCCCACTCGAAGATCCGCTCCCTCGGGCAGAGAGGAGCGAATTCCTCCTCTCCCTCGAACGCGACCTCGGGGTCCTGGCCGCGGATGCAATGAGAGAAGCCACGGTAAGCCTTGACGACCAAAGGCAAGTCCGCTCCGGCCTGAGCGAGCTCCTCCCGGAGCGCCCTCTCCGCGGCGGCGACCGTCGCGAGCCGGAAGCGACCGACCCCGAACTTCGCCTTGAGGCGCCGGAGGCGCGCCGCGATCAGGAAGCGCACCGCCCCCGCGTGAGCGGGCCAGTCGCGGTCCATGATCGTCAGCTCGATCTCGACGATCTCGTCGTGGATCGCCGCTTCCCTCTCGGGATCGAGCCGCAGCGCCGCGTCGAGGAGGCCGTGAGCCTCGCGCACTCGCTCGGGCGTGGGACACGTTCGCGCGTCGAAGGCTGACGCGAGCCCGCGGAGAGACTCGGTCCCGACCTTCTCCATGGCGTCGGCCGCGCGCCGCGCGAGGTCGGGTCCGATCGCGGAAGGATCGAGCTCGCAGGCTGCGCGGAACGCCGCCGCGGCCTCCTCGAGCTTCTTCGCCTGGAGCCGCGCGACCCCGCGCGTCGCGTAGGCGGGCGCGAACTCCGAGAAGGTCGGGCCTCCCGCGAGGCACGCCGGGAGCAAGGGGGCCTTGCCGTCCTGGGAGGAGCGCGTGGCGGCCTCGTAGTCCGCGATCGCGCCCTCCGCGTCTCGCGCGGCGAGCTTCGCCCGCGCGCGAGCGAGCCTGAGCCGCGGGACGCTCGCGGCGTCGGTTCGCGCCGCGGCGAGAGCGCGGTCGAAGGCGGGCACCGCATCGGCCGCTCGCCCGGACGCGACGAGGGCGAGCGCGAGGGCCTCCGCGAGCCTGACGCTCCCGAAGGTCGCCTGGAGCGCCGTCGCCTCGGCTCCCTGGGCGGCGTTCGCGGCCTCGAGCGCGGGGAGCGCCTGGACGGCCTTCCCTCTCCTCTCGAGCAGGAGAGCGCGCGCCGTCGCGATCGCGAGCGGCTCGTCTCCCCCGGTCGCTTCCTTGGCGGCCGCGATCCCGGTCTCGGCGTCGTCCAGGGCGCCCGCTTCGAGCGCTCCCGTGAAGATCCAGAGGTGCACGTCGAGCGCCGCGTCGCGAGCCCCTCGGGCCTGCGAGGCTTGCTCGGGCCCGAGCCTCGCCGCCTTCTCCTCGAGGGAGCGAGCGGCGAGCGAGAGCTCGATCGCGCTCGAGCGGCGCTCCTTCTCGCTCGCGCGGACCTCGCTCAGTCGCGCGCGGAGCTTCGCGGCGAGAGCGGCGAGGTCGTCGCCCGGAGGCGCCCCGCGCTCGGGCGAGGAAGACGGCCGCGCGCGGGCGAGGAGCGCTCCTCCGATCGCGAGGGCCAGGACGGCGAGAGCGAGCGCGACGACGCGGGCCGCGCGCGATCGTCCCGTGGCGGGCGCGGAGACCTTGTTTCCTTTCAGGAACTCCTCGAGGTCGAGCGCGAAGGCCGTCCCGTCGGGGTAGCGCAGGACCGGGTCCTTCGCGAGCGCCTTCATGCAAACGGCCTCGAGCTCCGCGGGCACGTTCCTCGAGAGCGAGCGCGGGTAAGGAGGCGGCGTGTGGACGATCTTCGCGAGGACAGCGACGGCCGAGTCTCCCGGGAAGGGGAGCGTTCCCGTGAGCATCTCGTAGAGGACGATGCCGAGAGAGAAGACGTCCGACGCCGGCCCGACGTCGAGCGAGCGAACGCCCGCTTGCTCGGGCGACATGTAGGAGACCGTGCCCACGAGAGCGCCCGTCTTCGTGAGCTTCTCCGCCTCGGCGTCCAGGAAGGACTTCGCGAGCCCGAAGTCGAGGATCA
>JACQDU010000389.1 GCA_016200955.1 bacterium | reverse complement strand
GGCATGGACAAAGAGCGCCGCCGCGCTCAGCAAACCCAAAAGCACGGCGCCAGTACCGAGGAAAGGAACCACCAGGAGATTGGCGAGGACTCCCGCCACGGAAATTTGATTGAAGTGGAAGGCCGTCAGCGGCGCCGTGCCGAGGAGCGCGATGACGAGACCCTCTCCTCCGAGGAGGACGTACTTGAGCGCCGCGCCGACCGCGTTCGCCCCGCCGCGCGACCCCACGAGGAGCGCTCCGAGGAGCGCGGCCGTCTCGAGGCCGATCCACAGGAACCCCAGGTTGTCGCAGGAGACGACGACGATCAACGACGCCTCGAAGAGGAGCGAGAGGATCGCGATGCGCCGCGGCTCCTTGGACTCGGCGAGGCGCCTGAGGCGCTGCGTCTTCGTCCGCTCTCCCGACGTCTCGAATCGCGCCCTGCTCCGCGAGAGGGCGACGAGCGCGGTGAGGAAGCACACCGAGGTCACGAGCACGATCATGATCGCGGCCAGCGGGTCCACTCTCAGGAAGCCGTAGAGGAGCCCGGGCGCCGGCGCGCGCGTCCCGGGCGGCGGCAGGAGGGCGGAGCGCGCGATGTCGAGCCCGAGCACGAGGGCGAGGAGAGACGCCGCCGTCTGCAGGACCGGAGCGTGGCGCGCCCGGATGAAGAGCACCGGCGCCGCTCCGAGCAGGCAGATCGAGATGAGCACGGCGAGCTCAATGCTCACGTGTGCTCTCCCGGCTCCACGCCGCCTCGCAGGCGCAGCGTGAAGATCGCGAGGATCTGCACGGCGACGAACACGTCGAGGGCGATGCCGAACTCGACGAGGAGCGGCATGCCGTGCGTGAGCCCGAGGATCGCGAGGATCACCCCGTTCTCCATGAGGAGGAGCCCGACGACCTTCGTCACGATCTTCTGGCGGCCCAACATGACGAGCATGCCGACGAGGATCGTCGACGTGCCCGCGCCGGCCGCCGCCGTCGCGATCCTCGCCTGCTCGTGGATGTCGCTCGCGAGATCCGAAGGCGGAACGGGGAGCACGCGCTCGGCGAAGGAGAAGCCGACGAGGGACAGGATCCCGGCGATCATCGCCGAGGACGGGATGTTCACGACGTGCTCGACCTCGTTGCGGATCTGGACCTTCTCGAGCGCCCGCATGAGGACGATCGGAACGAGCGCTCCCTTGACGAGGAACGTGAGGACGGCGAGCGCGATCAGGTGAGGCGCCGGACGGTCTGCATCAGAACGCCTCCCGCGCCACGTAAGCGAGGAGAGCGATGCCGAACGCGACGCCCAGGTAGTCGGGGACCCGGAGGAACCTCACCTTGGCGATCGCCGACTCGACGATCGCGATGAGGACCGCGAGCCCCGCGAGCTTCGCGACGAAGACCGCTCCCGCGACGAGGAGGGCCGCGGGCTGGAGCGAGGTCGCGACTCCGACGGGGAAGAAGCCCGACGCCACGATCGAGAGCAGGACGAGCTGCTTCGCGAGAGACGCGAGCGTCACGAGAGCGAGCGACGGGCCCGAGTACTCGAGGAGCATGGCCTCGTGGACCATCGTGAGCTCGAGGTGAGTCGCCGGGTTGTCGAACGGGACGCGCGCGCACTCCGCGAGCACCACGATGAAGAACGCGAGCGCCGCGAGGAGCCTCCACGGCGCGAGGAGCCCGAGGCTCGTCCCGCTCGCGACGGCCGCGTCCGTGGACGCGAGGGAGATCCCCGAGACGTCCGTCGTCGTCCGGAGCGCCGCCGCCACGACGGCCAGCGAGAGCATCGCGACCGGCTCGGCGAACACCGAGACCGCCGCGTCGCGCGAGGAGCCGAGCCCTCCGAACGACGACGCCGCGTCCAGCCCCGCGAGGATCACGAAGAACCGCCCGAGCGCGAGCAGGTAGATCACAGTGACCACGTCGCCCTGCCCGGTGGCCGGGAGCGCGCAGATCGCCGGCGTGAGCGCCGCGGCGACCGACGCCGTCGCGAACGAGACGATGGGAGCGGCGTCGAAGATCCACGAGGCCGGCGAGGGCCGGATCGACTCCTTCCGGAAGAGCTTCGCGACGTCGCGGTAGTGCTGGAGGAGCGGCGGCCCGATCCTCCTCTGGAGCCGCGCCTTCACCTTCCGGATGAGCCCGTTCAGGAGAGGAGCGAGCGCGACGAGGACGATGCCCTGGAGCGCCGCGATGAGCGCTCCCCGGACGGACTCCAGCGTGCTGTCGCTCACAGGGCCCACCAGAGAGCGACGCAGAACGCGACGAGAGTCAGGAAGAGTCCGACCTCGGTGCTCGGCGACGCCCAGCCGTCCATGAGCGCCGCGATCCTCCGCACGGCGCTCACGAGAGGATCGTAGAGGTAGCGCTCGAAGACGGGGAGGATCATGCCCTGCGTGCGCCAGCGCCGGACGTAGTAAGGCGGCGTGCCCTCGGCCGGCTCGACCTCGCGCGACGGGCGGAACAGGTTGCGGAAGACGAGGCGGATCGCCTTCGTGAAGGCGCTCGCGGTGTATTGCATGCGCGGCTGCACGCGCTCGAGGCCGCAGACCCAGGGCTCCGCGACGCGAGCGCGCGCGCGGCTCCCGCGCGTCGCGATCGCGACGGCGAGCGAGATGGCCGTGACGGCGGCCGCGAGGACGAAGGGAGAGGTCGTCGCGATCTTGCTCCCCGAGATGATGAAGGGCGAGTCGAACGTGAGGTACGGGAGGATCCCGAGCGGCTCTCCCCCGCGCGCGCACAGCATGAGCGCGAGGGGCGAGAGGACTCCGAGGACGAAGCACGCGAGGGCGAGGAGCGCCTGCGCCGCTCGCGGGCCGAGCGAGACCTCGCGCGCGTGCCTCGCGTGCTCGGAGCGCGGGAGGCCGAGGAACGGGATCCCGAACGCTTTCACGAAGCACGCCGCCGCGAGCGCTCCCGTGAGCGCGAGGCCGGCGACGAGGAGCGGGGCGAGGCGGCGGATCCACCCCTCGCTCGACTGCGCCGATGCGATGAGCGCCTGGAGGAGCGACCACTCGCTCGCGAACCCGTTCAGGGGCGGCATGCCCGAGATCGCGAGCGCTCCCACGAGGAAGCACGTCCCCGTCCACGGCATCTTCCGGAGGAGCCCCCCCATCTCCTCCAGGTTCCTGTCGTGGATCGTCGCGTGGACGCTCCCCGCGCAGAGGAACAGGAGCGCCTTGAAGACGGCGTGGTTGATGATGTGGAAGAGCCCGGCCGCGAGCGCGAGCGACGCCACGCTCTCGAGCCCGCGCGTCTGCGAGAGCGCGACTCCCAGGCCGATCCCCATGAAGATGATCCCCACGTTCTCGACGGTGTGGAACGCGAGGAGGCGCTTCAGGTCGTGCTCCATGAGGGCGTAGAGGACTCCCAGGAGGGCGCTCGAGAGCCCGACTCCCAGGAGCACGATCCCGAACCAGAACGGCACGGGCCGCGCGAGGTCGAGCGCGACGCGCGCCACCACGTAGATCCCGCACTTGACGATGACCCCCGAGAGGAGCGCGGAGATGTGAGAGGGGGCCGCCGGGTGCGCCTCGGGCAGCCACACGTGGAGCGGGACGATGCCCGCCTTCGTCCCGAACCCCACGAGCGCGAGGACGAGCACGGCCGCTCGCGTCCCCGCTCCCATGTCTCGCCCGAGGATCCGGAGCGACTCGAAGTCGAGGGAGTCGAACGAGAGGACCGGTGACCCGGACGCGATGATGAGCACCGCGACCATGCCGAGGAGCGTGCCCACGTGCGACATGACCACGTAGAGGATCGCCGCGCGCCGGACCTCGTCCTGGTGCCCGTCGGCGAGGACGAGGAACGTCGCGAACGCGGTCATGAGCTCCCAGCCCACGAGGAGCACGAGCGCGTTCTGCGCCGTCACGACCGCGAGGATCGTGCCAAGGAGGAGCGGCAGGAGCGCCTGCTGCACGGGGCCCGACAGGCCCCCGTGTCTTCCTGCCAGGTAAGCAGGCGTGTAGATCGCGATCGGGATCCCGATGAGCGCGAGCGCGAAGGCGACGACGGCTCCGAGAGGATCGAGCCCCATCCCGGGGATCCGCGTCGCTCCCACGTGCGCGATCCCGATCGGCGGCGCGTCGTATCCCGCGAGGCAGAACGCGCCGTCCGTCCCGGCGACGGCGAGCGCGATCACCTGGAGGATCGCGCTCGAGACGACGGCTCCACGCGCCCACGCGCGCCTGAGCAACGCGCTCATCACTGCCGCTAGAAGCAGGATCCAGATCGCCAAGGCCGTCCCCTACACGCCGTGCCGCGCGCTGGCTTGCGCGGAGGCACCGGGAATCTCGCGGCGTGTCGTTTCAGCGACTCGGAAGCAACGCTCTCTCATAGCACGCTCCGAGGACCGGTGCCACGCCGGCGCCCCCTCGTCGTGATCGTGATCGCCGTCGTCTCCGTCGTCGACCGTCTCACTCGACCACCTCGGCGGCTCGCTTCCGCTCGATCTTCCCCATGAGCCGGAGCAGCCCGTCGAGGATCGTCATGGGATGCGGCGGGCAACCGGGTATGAACAGGTCCACGGGGACGACGCTCGGCGCTCCGCCGTGGACCTCGGGGTGGCCGATGTAGGGGCCGCCCGAGATCGCGCAGGCGCCGACCGCGATCACGACCTTGGGCGAGGGCACGGCCGCGTACGTCTTCTCGAGCGCGAGCTTCATGTTCTCGGTCACCGGTCCGGTCACGAGGATCCCGTCGGCGTGACGGGGCGAGGCGACGATCTGGATCCCGAAGCGGCCGAGGTCGAAGACGATCGTCGTGAGGACGTTCACGTCGGCCTCGCAGGCGTTGCAGCCGCCCGCGCTCACCTGGCGGAGCTTGAGGGAGCGGCCGAGGACGCGGTGCATCTCGCCCTCGAGCGCTCCCGCGAGCGCGAGCTCCTGGCCCCGGAGCACGAGGTCCTCGCGTCTCCTCGCGGAGAGCTTGTGGTCGGGCGTGAAGCGGACGGCCCCGTCGGGCAAGGTGCGCTCACACTCGCCGCAGAAGAGGCACCGGCCGAGGTCGAGCTCGAGCTTCCCGTCCTTCATGCCGAGAGCGCTCGTCGGGCAGGACTCGATCCCCGCCTCGCAGCCGCTCGCGCACTTCGCCTGGTCGATCACCGGGAGGCCGCGCAGGCGGTCGGGGAGCTTCGGCTCCTCGAGAGGGTAAGCGGACGTGCGGTAGCCCTGTCTCAGGCGCTCGAGGAAGACCTTCAGCACGTTGCTCTCCTCACAGGTCGTGTCCGCAGTAAGAGAGGTTGAAGCTCTTGTTGCAGAGAGGGAAGTCGGAGATCTGCTGTCCTCGCAGCGCGAGCGCGAGCCCGGTCCAGTTGTGGAAGGACGGGTCCACGACCTTGTAGCGGGAGAAGCGGCCGCGCTCGTCCGTGAGAGCGACGTGGCAGACCTCTCCGCGCCAGCCCTCGACGAGCGTCGCGACGATCCGATCGGGCGCGCGCTCGGGGAGCGCCGCGAGCACAGGCCCCGCGGGCAGCGCCTTGAGCTGGCCGTCGATGAACTTCCCCGACGACTCGACCTCGAGCGCTCGCACGAACGCTCGAGCGAAGACGTCGCCCGTGTGCCAGGTCATGACCGGGACCTGGGAGAAACGGAACATGCCGAGAGGGAAGTCCTGCCGCGCGTCTCGCCCGACGCCGCAGGCCCGCGCCGCGACTCCGACGAAGCCGAGCTTCTCGCACGTCTCGCGCGTCACGGTCCCCGTCTCCTCGAATCGCGCCATGACGGACGGCGTCTCCCAGAGGAGGCCCGTGGCGCCGCGGATGTCGCGCATCGCCCGTGCGAGGCGCCCCTGGAGCTCGGCCGATCGCGCGGGCTCGACGTCGAACGCGACGCCTCCCGGCCGCACGAGGCCGCGCCCGAACCGGCTCCCGCAGATCGCGGCCGTCATGTTGAGGAAGTCGCCGCGGAGGCGCCCGCAATAAGAGGCCGTCGGGAGGTAGCCCACGTCGTTCGCGAGAGCTCCCAGGTCGCCCGTGTGGTTCGCGAGCCGCTCCAGCTCGAGCGCGATCCCGCGGATCGCGTGCGCGCGCGCCGGCGCCTCCGCTCCCGCGAGCGCCTCGAGCGTCTCGCAGTGAGCGACCGCGTGGCCGATCGTCGTGTCTCCGGCGAGGGTCTCGATGTAGTGGATCGTCCGCTTGTCGGGGCCGCCCGCGAGCGCTCGCTCGACGCCGCGGTGCTGGTAGCCGAGCGAGATCTCGAGGTGGAAGACGTCCTCTCCGTGGCACTGGAAGCGGAAGTGGCCCGGCTCGATGACGCCGGCGTGCACGGGGCCGACGGCGACCTCGTGGACCTCCTCGCCCTCGACGCGGAAGAAGTTCGCGACGCCGATCTGCGAGGCGCGCGCGCCTGCCGCCACGAGCGGCGGCTGGAAGCGCACGGGCTTGAGCCAAGGGTGCCCGTGCGGCTCCACGCCCCACTGCTCGAAGATCTCTCGCTCGAAGAGGTGCACTCCCGGGCAGTCGTTCGCGAGCGACATGAACCGCCGCTCGACCTGCCGCGAGAGGAGCGCGAGGCTCCCGAGCTCGTCGTTCGCGAGCACGCAGAAGAGGCGGAGCTTGCCCTCGCCCGCCGGGTGCCCGAAGAGCGCGGAGACGCGCGAGCCTAGGGAGACGGCCGTGAGGATCGCGTCCCGGAACTCCTCGTCTCCCAGGTCCGGAACGTCCGCGATCGGGACGGCCTGAGCGTTCCTCGTCTCGAGAGGAGCGGGGCTCACGACGACCCCCCGATGATGCGCGCCGCTTCTCGCAGCGTCGCATCGAGAGCGTCCGGGACGTGGACCCCGAGCACGGTGACGAGGGCCCCGAGGAGGATCGGCGGCGCGATCGCGAGCCACGGCTCTCTCAGGCGCTGGCCGGGCGAGTCCTTGGGTAGCGCGCCCTGCGCCATGCCGAAGATCACCGTCGCCATGCCGACGAAGATCACCGCGAGGAGGAGGAGGTAGACGATCGCCACGAGCCAGCTCCCCTCGTCGAGCGCGGCCTTGAGGATCGTGAACTCCGAGAGGAACGTCCCGAAAGGCGGCGAGCCCGTGATCGAGAGGAACCCGAGCACCCAGAGGACGCCCGAGACCGGCAGGACGCGGACGAGCCCCTTCACCGCCGACGGCGTCCTCGTCTTGTAGAGCGCGAGGATGTTCCCAGCGACGAGGAACAGCATCGCCTTCGTGAGCGAGTGGTTGATCGCGTGGAACATGGCCCCGAACCGCCCCGCGCCGCCGAGGCCGACTCCGAGCGCGAGGATCCCCATGTGCTCGACGCTCGAGTAAGCGAGGAGCCGCTTGTAGTCGGCTTGCCCGAGCACGAAGACGGCCGCCGTCGCCATCGAGACCAGCCCGAATCCCAGGAGGAGGCGCTGGCTGTACTCCGCGTGCCCGGCCGCGCCGCAGATCTGGTGCGCTCGCAGGATCGCGAGGAAGGAGCCGTTCAGGAGAGCTCCCGAGAGGAGAGCGGAGACGAGCGACGGCGACTCGCTGTGCGCGTCGGGGAGCCACGTGTGCATGGGAGCCAGGCCCATCTTCGTCCCGTACCCGACGAGGAAGAAGATGAAGGCCGCCTTGAGCCAGGGCGTGTGGAGCCCCCCGGCCTTCTCGACGAGGCTCGAGACGATCATGGGCACATCGGCCTCGCCGTGCGCTCCCGACGCGGCGACCGCGAGGAAGAAGTTCCCGAGGAGCGCGAGCGCGATCCCGACGGAGCAGATCATGAGGTACTTCCACGCTGCCTCGAGCGAGCGGTGGTGCCGGTGGAAGTAGATGAGGGACGCGCTCGTGATCGTCGTCGCCTCGACCGCGACCCACATGAGCCCGAGGTGCTGGCTCACGTGGATGAGCGTCATCGATGCGAGGAAGAGGAGGAGCCCTCCCGTGAAGG
The DNA here is from genome assembly GCA_016200955.1 of bacterium. GTDB lineage: Bacteria > Planctomycetota > J058 > J058 > JACQDU01 > JACQDU01. The sequence goes on along the minus strand of JACQDU010000389.1, from coordinate 8,121 downwards.
TGGCCTCGGGGGCGTTCGAGAAGAAGGCGCCCTCCTCGATGTCGTCCCGCTGGCGGCCGGGCGCTTCGCGCGCGAGGTAGCCCGCCGCGTAGACGGCCGCCGCCAGGAAGAGGACGCTCGTGATGCTGAGGAAGATGAGCCCGGGAGCGTCGATCCCGAGCCAGCTCCCGGTCGCCGGCTCCGGCCTCGCGTGCCACGCCCACCCCGTGAGGAGCAAGTGGACGGCCGCCGCGGCGACCAGGAGCGCCCTCCTCACCCGGTTGTCCAGGATGAAGAACGCGGCCGCGCCGGCGACCGTGGGGACGAGGAGGAGCGCGAGGACGAGGGCCATCTTCAGTCCTTGAGCGACGAGAGGAGGTCCGTGTCGATCCGGTCGAACGTGCGGTTGATGTGGAAGATCGTGATCCCCATGACGAACACGGCGACGAACACGTCGAGGAGCACGCCGAGCTCGACGAGGAACGGCGCCTCGACGAGCGCGACTCCGAAGCTGTAGATCCCGTTCTCGAGCACGAGGTAGCCCGTGACCTGGTTGAGCGCCTTCTTGCGCGAGAGGATCAGGAAGAGGCCGACGAGGATCGTCGTGAACGCGGTCGGCACGACGAGCGTCGACGCCGCGGGCCGCACGAGCGGGAGGCGCGAGCTGATCCAGAGCGAGACCGCGAGCGAGGCGACTCCCACGAGGACCGAGGTGGTGTAGCCCACGACGGGCTCGATCTCGCGGCGCACGCGCGCCTCGCGGATCGCGCGCGTCATGAGCGCCGGGAAGAGGACTCCCTTGACGCCGGCGCTCACGATGGCGAGGGCGATGCCGCGCAGCGTGTGGCCCTCGGCGCCGCTCACGAGCGTGAGGACTCCCAGGAGGATCCCCTGCGCCGCGGCGAAGCGGATGCACGAGTTGATGCGGCTCGCTCCCAGGAGGGCGAGGTCCGTGACGATGACGAGGACGAGCAGGATCTCGATGAAGCCCAAGGGTGACGTCCTTCCTTACCTCGGCATCAGGATGAAGATGAGCGCGAGCGCCGAGAACGCCCCGGCTCCCACGAGGAGCTGGGGGACCCGCAGGAGGCGCAGGCGCGCCATGGACGACTCGACCGCTCCCGTCGCGACGGCGAGCGCGCCGAGGCCGAGCACCGTCACGAGCGCGTCCACCAGGACGGCGCCCGTCCTCACGGGGAGCACGAGGCCCACGACGATCGAGCCCAGGACCCAGAGCTTGAGCGCCGCGCCGTACTCGATGAACGCGAGGTCCACGCCGCCGTGGTCGAGGACCATGACCTCGTGGATCATCGTGAGCTCGAGGTGCGTGTTCGGATCGTCGACGGGGATCCGCGCGTTCTCGGCGAGGAAGACGATCGCGAGCGCCACGACGACGAAGACGAGCGCCGGGCCCTCGGCGAACCACGTCGCGCGCGGGTCGCCCGAGATCGTCGCCACGATCTCCGAGAGCGAGAGCTTCCCCGTGAGCCTCGCGAGCGCCGCGAGCCCGAGGAGGAGCGCCGGCTCCGCGAGCGCCGAGAACTGCACCTCGCGGCTCGCTCCCATGCCCTCGAAGGGCGAGCCGGTGTCGAGCGCGGCGAGCACCGTGAAGAAGCGGACGACTCCGAGCAGGTAAGCGAGGAGCACGATGTCTCCCTCGAAGGAGAGCGGCGCGCGCGCTCCGCCGAGCGGGACGATCGCCGTCGCGACGAGCACCGCCGCGAGGCTGACGATCGGGCCCGCGCGGAAGACCCAGGTCGTCGTCCTCGAGTAGACGGCTCCTTTCCTGAGGAGCTTCGCGAGGTCGTAGTACTGCTGGAGCCACGGCTGTCCGCGCCGCCCCGCGAACGCGGCCTTCGTGCGGTTCACGATCGCGAGGAGGAACGGCGCGAGCACGAGGGCGAGGATCGGCGGGATCAGGGTGGCTGGGCTCATGGTCCCTCAGAGCTGGAAGATCAGGAGGAAGAGGAGCGTGAGGGCGATGTAGAGGACGTAGACCTGGAGGCGGCCTCCCTGGAGGCCGTGGAGGCGCACGAGCGCCGAACGGATCGCGGTGAAGACCGGGCGATAGACCTCCTCGGTGAGCGCGTCCGGCGTCTCGGTCGCGTGCGAGGCCTCCTTGGGGAAGATCCCCGCGGGGAGGACCGTGCTCCTTCGCGTCCTGAGAGCGCCCGAGAAGAGCTCGACGAGCGGCTGCGCGAACGAGGACGCGGTGTACTGGATCCTCGCGGTCGGCCGCACGTAGCCGCAGTCCCACGTACCCGCGGCTTCCACTCTCCTCCCCGAGAGGAGCGCGAGCCGGAGCGTCGCGAGGAGAGCCACGAGGAGCAGGAGAGCGCACGAGGCGACGACGACGTACGCGAGCGGACCGGTCGCGAAGCCGAGGCTCGCCCGGACGAGCGAGAGCGCCGGCGCGATCGCCTCGAGCACGACCTGAGCCCCGAGCCCGAGCGCGAGGCACGCCGCCGCGAGCACGAAGATCGGCGCTCCCGCGAGGAGCGAGGGCTCGCTCGCTCGCCCGACGGCGTCGGTGCGCGGCTCGCCCAGGAGGATCGCGCCCGAGACGCGCGTGAACGCCGCGGCCGCGAGGCCTCCCATGAGCGCCAGCGCTCCGATCACGGCGAGGCCGTGGACGGCGGTGGACGTGCTCCCCAGCGTCGCCTCCCTCGCGGCTCCGAGGTAGATGAGGAGCTCGCTCGCGAAGCCGTTCAGCGGAGGGAGGGCGGAGATCGCGACCGCTCCCACGAGGAACGCGCTCCCGGTCCGGGGCATTCTCTTGAGGAGGCCGCCCTGCTTCTCCATCTCCCTCGTCCCCGTCGCGTCGGCGATCGAGCCCGCGGAGAGGAAGAGGAGACCCTTCATCATCGCGTGGTTGATCACGTGGAGGAGCGCGCCTCCGTGGCCCATGACGGCGACGACCGGATGGCCCGTGGCCTGCCCGATCACTCCCACGCCGAGGCCGAGCGCCACGACGCCGACGTTCTCGATGCTCGAGAAGCCCAGGAAGCGCTTCAGGTCCTTCTGGGCGAGCGCGGAGATGATCCCGAACAGGCCCGACGTCAGGCCGACTCCCACGAGGACCCATCCCCACCATGCCGGCGGCGGCCCGAGCAGCGTGAGGAAGCGCGCGATCCCGTAGATGCCCATCTTGCTCATGGCCCCCGAGAGGACCGCGGTCACGTGGTGAGGCGCGGCCGGGTAAGCACCCGGGAGCCACGAGTGGAGCGGCACGAACCCTGCCTTCGTGCCGAAGCCCACGAGGGCGAAGACGAACGCGAGCCCGGTCGCGACGGGCGTGTGCGGGGCTGCCGCGAGCCGATCGAAATCGAAGCTCTGCGAGCCCGCTCCCAGGAGGACGAAGAGCCCGAACAGGAAGGCCGTCCCGAGGTGCGTCGCGACGAGGTAGGTCCAGCCCGCGTCGCGCACGCTCTCGTCGTCGTCGTGGAACGTGACGAGGAAGAACGACGCCGTGAACATGACCTCCCACGCGAGGAGGAACAGGACGCCGTTCCGCGCGATCACGACGAGGACCATGCTCGCCGCGAGGAGGTTCTGGAAGAAGAGCGGCGGCCCGAGCGACCGCTTTCCCTCGAGGGCCACGAGACGCCCGACTCCCTGGATCCACGCGAGCGGCGAGAGGACGAGCACGATCCCAGCGAAGAGCGCCGACAGCGCATCGAGCTCGAGCGAGAGGCTCCCGTAAGGCACGCTCCACGCCGCGTGCAAGGATGGCGCCTCCCCTCCCGTGAGCGCTCGCAGCACGGGGACGAGCGCGATCGCGCTCCCCAGGACGGCCCCTCCCGTCGCGACGAGCGCCGCGAGCTTCGCCGCGCGCTGGAGCACGAGCGCCGCGAGCCCGCTCAGGACGAGGGCCGCGAGCCCGAGCAGGACCTGCTCCACCTAGTGGACCTCCCCTGCCTGCGGCCGGCTCGAGGCGATGATGTCGCGATCGACGCGGCGCGCCTCGGCGAGGATCTCGTCGCGCGTCCCTCGCCTCGAGACGACCTTGCGGAAGTCGGGGTCGCGGAGGGCCTGCGAGAGCCGCGAGAGCATGCGCAGGTGCACCTTGGGCGTGGGGCTCAGGATCGAGAAGAGCGTCGTCACCGGCTTCCCGTCGGGCGCCTGGAAGTCGAGCGGCTTCTCGAGGAAGCAGAGCGACACGACCGGCCGGGGCAGCGCGAGCACGACCGGGTTCTGCGCGTGAGGGATCGCGATCCCCTCGCCGACCGCCGTCGTCCCCGCTCGCTCGCGTGCGAGGAGGATCTCGAGGAGAGCGCTGCGGACGCGCTCGTCGGGGAGAGGCATGAGCTCGACGACTCGCTTGAGCGTCGAGGCCTTGTCCGTGCCCGCGACCTGGTGGTGGACTCCGCCGGCCTCGAGCGCTCCGCCGAGCGTGAGGGCGGCGGCGCCGGGCTTCTCGAGCTCGTGGTAGACGCGCGCGTTCCTGCCGATCCGGGTCGTGCTCGATGCGACCTTCCGCTGCGCGACCCAGTCGAGGACCTCGGCGCGGTTGAAGTGGTACTGGTCGTTCACCCGGTGCGCCGGGAAGTCCTTGAACTGGATCCAGTCGTAGATCTGCTTCTCGGCCACGTCGAGGAGGCTCGCGACGTCCCGGACGGTGAGCTGCATTTCAGTCTCTTTCGTTGGAAGAGGGGTGCGTGGCCCGTGAGAGCTCCGCGCGAGACGACGAAGGGGCAGGCGCGCGGGAGGTGCGCGTGAGACGTCCGAGCGGCGGTCGCGCATTCAGTGTTCGAGGAAGGCGACGGCCGTGTTGCCGCGATTCACCCGGGCCGAAGCCGCTCTCGAATGCACGAGCGTCTCGCGGCGCGAGTGAATTCTCGCGCCTCCGGCGAACTCCCGCACGGCGGGGCGGAAGTCGCCTTCGGACGCGGCCGGCGGCGCGAGGGAGGAAGGAGAACAATGTTTCGACCCCGCTCGCGCCGGAAGGAGCGCGGGAAGACTTGGCCCAGGCTCGCTCGGCCCCCAGAATCCGGGCCTCGAACCAGCAACGAATTTTACCATGCCACGAAAGACGGCCCCGTCGAGAGGCTGCATTCCAGATGTCGAGCGAGCCCGCAAGAAGAAGTCCGTGCCCGCGGGCTCTCTCATATAGAATGCCACGCTCGTCTCGCGGCGGCTGCGGAGGATCTCGCATGGGCGTCGGGCGCATGGTCACGGGCGCGATCGCGCTCGGCATCGCGCTCGCAGCATCTTCCCTGGCCGGCGACAAGGAGCCCGCGGGCGACAAGACGGGGCTCTTCAAGAAGGAGAAGGAGATCGCGCTCGCGGGAGCGAACTTCTTCGAGCACCTCCTCGTCGACCCCGAGGGCAAGCGGCTCTACGTCACCCACGGCCACTCGCTCGAGATCATCGAGATCTCGAAGGGAGAGAAGCTGAAGGAGATCGGCGAGATCGACCGCGCGAGCGGGATCGCGCTCTCCTCGGACCAGAAGGTCGGCTTCGCGACGTCGTCGGCCGCGGGGATCGCGATCGCCTTCGACACCGCCACGAAGAAGAAGACGAAGCAGATCGTCGTCGGGAAGAAGCCGACCACGGCCTTCACCGTGACCTCGCAGAGCGAGGTCTGGACGACCGACCAGAGCGGCGACTCGCTCACGTGCATCCACCCGGGCACCCTCGCCGTGACGGCGACGATCCCGCTCCCGGGGAACCCGTCCGCGGGCGTCGAGCACGCGGACAAGGCCACGGTCTACGCGACTCTCGTCAAGAAGAGCGCTATCGCGAAGATCGACGCCAAGGCGCGGAAGGTCACGGCGACCTGGCCCGTCGATCCGGGCGAGGAGCCGACTCAGCTCGCGATCGACGCGAAGAACGGCCTCCTGTTCGCCGGCTGCCAGAACCGGAAGCTCGTCGTGGTCGAGATCGAGACGGGGAAGGTCGCGAGCTCCTGGGACATCGGCGACGAGTGCGGGAGCGTCGCGTTCGACCCGGAGACGCGGGACGTCTACGCCTCGTGCGGCGGCGGGACCGTGAGCGTCTTCCACGTCGAGAGCGCGAAGGAGCTCAGGCTCCTCACGACGATCGAGACGCCGAAGGGCGCGAAGGCGTGCGACGTGGACAGGAAGTCTCACAAGCTCTTCGTCCTCGCTCCCATGGCCGGCGGCGGGTCGTCGGTCATCGTCTTCTCGCGCGGGGGCAGGTAGCTTGGAAGCGCGGGAGTTCCTGAGGAAGCTCCGGGAGGAGGTGGAGGGCCACGCGGGAGTCGGACACTCGCTCCTCGGACGGATGACGATCGACCCGAAGGCGCGGGACGACTTCCGGATCATGTCCGAGCAGCACTACCCGCTCGTCTGCTTCTTCACGCGCTACCTCGAGCTCCTCCTCCTCGCGGCGCCGGACTCGGAGGGGAAGCAGTGGCTCGCGAAGGTCCTCGTGGACGAGTACGGCGAGGGGTCGCGCGGGCTCGACCACGCGACGCTCTACGCGCGCTACATGCAGGCCGCGGGCGTCCCCGCGGGCGGCCTGGACTCGGCGCTCCTCCACCCGGCGGTGCCCGAGTTCATCCTGGAGCACATGAGGATCGTGACGGAGGAGCCCTTCCTCGTGGGCCTGGGAGCGGTCGGGCCCGGGCACGAGTGGGCGATCCCTCCCATGTTCGCTCTCGTGATCGCGGGCTTGCGGCGAGCGGGCTTCCAGGACCCGGAGATCGAGTACTTCCTGCTCCACGTCGAGCAGGACAAGGACCACGGAGCCTGGCTCGAGGAAGCGCTCGCGCGCTACGCGGTGACGGGAGAGGCCCAGGAGCGGATCCGGCGAGGCGCGCTCCTCTCGCTCGCGGCGCGGGAGCAGCTCTGGTGGGGAGTCGCCGACAAGATCCACGCCCGGCGCATGGAGGAGCGCAACCCGGGCATGGTCGCGAGCACCCGCGAGAGCGAGGCCACGCAGACCACGCTCCGCGCTCTCAGGGAGAGGCTCTCGTTCCGCCTCGTCCTGCGCGACGGAGAGAAGGACCGCGCGCCCACGAGCTTCTCCGTGGCGAAGACCGGGAGCGGCGCGTGACGATGGCCGGGCAAGAGAGAGAGATCGACAGCGTCCTCCTCGTGGCCTTCGGCGGCCCGACTCCGGGCTGCTGCAAGGAGCGCGACCCGTGCCCGGGCGAGGCCTACTGCTTCGTCCACGGGATCCTCGGGACGAGCCCCGCTCGCGAGAAGCGCGTCCGCGAGGTCGCGGCGCACTACAAGGAGCTCGGCGGGTTCTCTCCCATGAACGACCTCACGCTCGCGCAGGCGCGCGAGCTCGAGCGGGCGCTCGCCTCGCGCGGGCTCGCGCTCCCCGTCGTCTGCGGCATGCGGCACTGGCGTCCTCTCGTCCGGGACGCTCTCGCGGAGCTCGCCTCGCGCGGCCTCTCGCGGCCTCTCGCGGTGATCATGGCGCCGCATCAGTCCACCGTGAGCTGGGACTGGTACGTGAAGGTCGCGGGAGAGGCGGAAGACGAGCTCGGCGCGAGCTCGCCCCGGATCGCGGGCTACCTCGATCCCTGGTTTCGAGAGGAAGGCTTCGTGCGAGCGAACGCGGAGCGCGTGCGCGAGGCGACCGCGGGCTGGGACCGCTCGCGCTTCCAGGCGTGCGGGCTCGTCTTCACGGCGCACGCGATCCCGAAGCCCGTCGAGCGCACGTCTCCTTACGTGCGCCAGCTCGGCGAGTCCGCCGCGGCGGTCGCGCGCCTCCTCGAGAAGCCGGCCCACGAGATCGCCTTCCAGAGCCAGCCCGGCGAGGGCGGCTCGTCGATCCCGTGGTCCTCGCCCGACGTCTCCGAGACGATCGAGAAGCTCGCCCGCGAGGGGAAGCGCGACGTGGTCCTCTGCCCGATCGGCTTCCTCTGCGATCACGTCGAGGTCCTCTACGACCTCGATGTCGCCGCGAGAGGGACGGCCTGCGAGCACGGCCTCGGCTACTTCCGCGCGGGCACCGTCGGGTCTCACCCGAGCTTCCTGGGCATGCTCGCGGACCGGATCGCCGCGCGCGTCGGGCGGTAGAACGCCTCTCGCTGGCTCGGAACGCCCCATTTCGCCTGGAAGGACGCCATTCCGGGCCGGGAACGCGGTGCTCCGGGTCGGAGCACGGCATTCCGGGCCGGGGAACGCGGTGCTCCGGGTCGGAGCACGGCATTCCGGGCCGGGG
>JACQDU010000388.1 GCA_016200955.1 bacterium | reverse complement strand
TCGAGCGCGACGTCCGCGCGCGCTTCGAGCCCGATGTCTTCGGCCCGCGCGACGCGACGGAAGACGACGTCGACGACGGCCTCAGGAACGCCGCCTCCCGGAAGCTCGCGTGGATCTTCCTCTCTCACACGAAGGAGGAGGAGGAGGAGCTCGCGAGCTCCCGGGGCTGGACAGGACAGTGAGGAAAAACGGCGACTCCCGGTTAGGATTGCCTGCATGAAGACTATGAGCTTGCGCGCCCTGGGCGCGGCCTTTTCTCTCGCGACGTTGCTCCTCGCCCCTGGCTGCGGGAACAGCGAGATCATCGATCCCGTGATCGAGATCCCGGACAAGCGATCTCTCGTCGTCATGCCGTTCAAGGACGAGGGCTTCCCGAACGGCTTCATGTCGCCTCGCGGGGGCGAGCTCGCGTCGCTCGTGGCGAGGATCCTGAAGGAGAAGGCGGACTTCAAGGTCATCTCCATGGACCGCGTCCTCGAGCTCTACAACGACGCCGACCCGCGCGCGCTCACGGCGAAGCAGGTCGCGGAGAAGCTCAACGCCGATTACGTGCTCATGGGAGACGTCCTCCAGTGGCAGCTCCAGGACCCGGACATGTACGGCGGCCTCCACCGCGGCAACTCGACGCTCGAGATGTCGATCTACGAGACCTCCGCCGCCGCCGCCGACCGGACGCCCAAGGAGGCGAAGGAGCTCAAGGGCAAGGGCCGGCTCGCGGTCTCGCACAGGCGCGTGACGGCGCTGTTCCCGCAGGAATACGGCACCGCGAGCTACGGCACCTACGAGATGAGCGAGAAAGAGATCGAGGCCGGCCTCAAGAACGCGACGGCCCTGTCGGTCTCGTGGATCCTCGTGGGTCACACCAAGGACGAGGAGAAGCTCGCCTCCGCGAAGTGAGGCCGAGGGCCGGACCTCCGGTCACACCCGCCTGACGCTCGCGGGGGAGGACCCTGGGCGATTGACCGCGTGCCGCTTCCGGTCTACGATCGGCGATGGAGGCGCGCGTGCCGTTCCTGGCGAACATCCCGGGCATCTTCGGAATGGAAGGGCTCGTCATCCTCATCGTGGCCCTCCTGATCTTCGGGAAAAACCTGCCCGAGGTCATGCGCGCGCTCGGACGGAGCATCAACGAGTTCAAGAAGGGCATGAACGAGGTCACGGAGCCCATGGCTTCCGATGCCTCCCGGCCCGTCTCCTGGGAGCCGCCGCGGAGCGCGCCTGTGGAGACTTCTGCACCCGCGACGTGGACGCCTCCGGCGGGGTGGGTGCCGCCTCCGGGCTGGACGCCGCCGGCGAGCTGGGTGCCTCCGCCGGGCTGGGCCCCTCCCGGGTGGACAGCGCCTCCGGCTCCTCCGCCCGCCGGACCGAGCGCGGTCGAGAGAGCTCCGGAGCCGCCCGCCGACGAGAAGCCTCGATCGCAGGAAGAGCCGCAGAAGACGACGTAGCGGGCCTTGCCGAGCGCGCTTCTGTAAGACGATCTTCATGTGAGGTCCCATGCTCAAGCCGGGCGACGCCGCGCCGTCTTTCAGGACGAAGGACCACGAGGGGCGAGAGGTCTCGCTCGAGAAGCTGCGCGGGAAGCGCGTCGTCCTCTGGTTCTACCCCAAGGCCGACACGCCCGGCTGAACCGCCGAGGGTTGCGGGTTCCGCGACCTCTCGAAGGACTACGAGAAGAAGGGCGTCTCGATCCTGGGAGCCTCCTTCGACACCGAGGTCGAGAACGCCGCGTTCGCGAAGAAGTTCTCCTTCCCTTACCCGCTCCTCTGCGACACCGATCGATCGATCGGCAAAGCTTACGGCGCCTTCGATGCGGCCTCGCCCGAGTATCCGAAGCGCATCACTTACGTGATCGGCGCCGACGGGAAGATCGAGAAGGCCTTCGCGACCGTGAAGGCCAGGGAGCACCCGAAGGCTCTCCTCGACTCGCTCTAGGTTCCTCTCGCTGAAACCCGCGGGAGCGCGGGGCTTCGGCGACGTGCTTCTTTTTCCTTCCGGCCGACACGCGGGCCCCCTCGACGGGCACAGAGAAGACGAGCGTGGCTTTGCCCGCGCAAGGAGCCAGCATGTCGATCAGCACCACGAGCTCGGGAGTCCTCGAGGCCATTGCGCCCGAGGAAGCCTACGAGCACATCGAGCCGCTCGATCGGGCCGAGATCAAGGAGGCGCCCCTCGCACCGGAGAGCGCGCCCGTCCTCACGAACGAGGATCTCCGGGCGATCCCCGAGAGCGAGCGCCGCTGGGGGACGTGGAACTACACGGCTCTCTGGATCGGCATGTCGGTGTGCATACCGACCTACATGCTCGCCTCGAGCCTGATCGACGGCGGCATGAACTGGTGGCAGGCGGTCCTCACGGTCCTCCTCGGGAACGTGATCGTGCTCGTGCCCATGGTCCTGAACGGCCACGCGGGCGCGAAGTACGGGATCCCCTTCCCCGTCTTCGCGCGCGCTTCGTTCGGGACGCGCGGCGCGAACGTCCCCGCCATGCTCCGAGCGATCGTCGCGTGCGGGTGGTTCGGGATCCAGACTTGGATCGGCGGAGCCGCGCTCGCGGTGGTGCTCGAGAAGCTCGGGATCTGGCAGACCGGGCAGACGCGCTTCCTCGACGAGATCCTCGGCTTCGGCGGAGGAGCGCTCCACGTGCGCGCGGGAGTCTTCGCGTGCTTCCTCGCGTTCTGGCTCGTGAACATGGCCGTCGTGTGGGCCGGGATCGAGTCGATCCGGAAGCTCCTCGTGGTGAAGTCGATCTTCCTCCCGCTGGCGACGCTCGGGCTCCTCCTGTGGGCTTACGTCGCGGCGAACGGGTTCGGGTCGATCCTCACGCGGCCATCGTCGTTCAAGACGACGGGAGACTTCCTCGCCTTCTTCTTTCCCGCCGTCACGGGCATGGTCGGGTTCTGGGCGACCCTCTCTCTCAACATCCCCGACTTCACGCGCTACGCGAAGAGCCAGAGAGCGCAGGCGACCGGGCAGGCGCTCGGGCTCCCGACCTCCATGACGGCCGTCGCGTTCGTGGGAGTCGCCGTCACGTCGGCGACGACCATGCTCCCCGCGTTCGGCGGCAAGGCCGAGTGGGACCCGGTGAAGGTCGTGGGACAGTTCTCGAGCCCGGCGCTCGTCGCGTTCGCCATGCTCTGCGTCGTCGTCTCGACGCTCGCGACGAACATCGCGGCGAACATCGTCTCGCCCGCGAACGACTTCTCGAACCTCTCGCCGTCCCGGATCAGTTTCAGGACCGGCGGCTACGTGACCGGCCTCGTCGGGATCCTCATGTTCCCCTGGAAGCTCCTCGAGGACCCGACGGGTTACATCTTCACGTGGCTCATCGGCTACTCCGCGCTCCTCGGGCCGATCGGCGGGATCCTCATCGTCGATTACTTCCTCGTCCGCCGGAGAGAGCTCTCCTTGGGCGACCTCTACCGGCACGAGGGCCGCTACGGTTACTTCCGCGGGTGGAACCCGGTCGCGATCGTCGCGCTCGTCTTGGGAATCCTGCCGAACGTGCCGGGCTTCATCATGACGGTCGCTCCGAGCACGCAGGCGAGCTTCCCGACGCCGTCTCACGTTCCTTACCTGATCGGGATCTACCACTACGCGTGGTTCGTGGGCTTCCTCGTCTCGGGCGCCGTCTACTGGGCCGGCATGCGCCGCTCGAGCGCCGCGCCCGAGCCGAAGCTCGCGTAGCGACGAGGAAAGAGAAAAGGAAACCACCGAACGCACCGAAGCCACCGAGTCGTTTCTTCGGTGTTCATCGGTGTGTTCGGTGGTTCCAACGTCTGGCCCCTTGTCGGCGTCGTCGGCGACATCCGAGAATGAGCGCCAAGAGAGAAGCTCTTGGCCGAACAGCAAGCTCAAAGCGGGTGGGGCCGCCTCTTCCGTAAGGCGGAGGTCGTGGGAGAAGACGTTCTCTCCCGCGTCCTCGGCGGGCTCTCGGCGATGTTCGAGGGCGGGACGCTCGACGACACCTTCAAGCTGGCGCGCGAGGCCCTGAAGAAGGTCTTTGCCTGCCAGGAGCTCTCGATCTTCGTCCACGACCCCGAGATCCAGCCTCACGTGGACGAGGGCAACTGGGTCCTCACGGTGAAGACGGGCTTCGGCGAGGGGAACCGCGTGAGCGAGTCGGACGCTCGCTCGCTCGAGGAGCTGAAGGTCGGGAAGCCGATCCCTTTCAGCGAGGTCGTCGCGCAGAAGGCCGCGCTCAAGGCGATCGCGCTCGCCTACCAGGAAGACACGTTCTACGGCGCCGACATCGAGAAGAAGATCGTGCTCCTCAAAGAGCCCACGCCGCAGGACGACCTCGGCTCCGGCGACATGTCCGTGCTCGCGATCCCGCTCCGCTTCATCCACAAGGCCGGCCGCATCGAGGAGAAGAGGAAGGTCGGCGTCCTCGCGCTCTTCGGCACTCCGTGCCGGAACGAGATGGGCGAGATCGAGAAGGCCGTGCGCACCATGCTCGGCACGGCGCTGACGACGCCCCAGATCGCCCTCCGCGACCCCGTGACCTCTCTCTACACGGAGTTTTACTGGAAGGACGAGCTCGAGCGGCAGTTCAGCCTGTTCGAGCTCACGCGAGGAAAGCTCAAGGGCGGCATCGTCTTCGGCCTCATCGACACGCTCGGCCTCTACAAGCAGACGATCGAGAGCGAGGGCTCGGTCAATCCCCAGGAGGTCTCGCAGAAGGTCTCGGACGTCTACCACGGGATCGGCTCGGTCGTGTGGGGGCGCTCCATGAACCACGCGATCGACGAGGCCCACGTCTACAAGGCGGGCTTCCCGGGCAGGATCGGCCGCGACGGCTTCGCGATCATCCT
>JACQDU010000387.1 GCA_016200955.1 bacterium | reverse complement strand
TGGGACAAGGAAACGGTTTTACAGAGTTTACGCGCGACGGGAAAACTTTTGGTCGTGCATGAGGATATCGCTCCGCGATCCGCGCCGCCCTCGACGGCGCGAGCGCCGACGTGATCGTCTCCTCCGGCTCCGCGAGCAAGGGCACGGAGGACTTCGTCCCTCTCCTCGTGCGCGAGCTGGGCGAGCTCTGGGTTCACGGCGTCGCGATCCGCCCCGCGAGCCCGGTCGGCTTCGGTCGGATCGGCGAGCGGCTGTGCTTCGTGCTCCCGGGAAACCCCGTCGCGGCGTGGGTCGGCTTCCGCGCCTTCGTGAGGCCGGCTCTCAGGATCCTCTCCGGGAGAAAGACGAGCGAAGCCTTCCGGGCCGACCGTTCCGTGCGCGCCGTGCTCGCGAGGAAGCTCGGGAGCACGGCGGGCCGCACGGACTTCGCTCGCGTGCGCTTCCTGGAAGACGGGAGAGTCGAGCCCCTCGCGACGGGCGGCTCCTCGAACCTCACGACGCTCACGCGAGCGGACGGGATCGTCGTCGTCCCTCACGCCCTCGAGGGGCTCGAGGAAGGAACGGAAGTGGAGGTCGAGCTCCTGTGAGCGCCGAGCACGAGCACGAGCACGAGAAACCGCAGCCGAAGGTTCCGGGTAAAGGCCCGCTCGTCTCTCTCACCCGAAAGACGGCCGCTCACGAAGGCCGGAAGCACTTCCTCGCGGTCGTCTCCAAGGACGAAGCGGAGAGAACGTGGCGCGCGGCGCTCGAGCCGGCGCCGCTCGAGGGGGAGAGCGTCGCGATCGAGGCAGCGCTCGGGCGAGTCCTCGCGGAGGACGTGAAGGCGCCGGTCGACCTGCCGCCGTTCGACCGAGCGGTCGTGGACGGCTTCGCCGTCCTCGCGAGCGACACGTTCTCCGCCGACGAGAGCAAGCCCGTGCGCCTGCGAGTCGCCGGGAAAGCGCTCGCCGCGGGAGACTCCGGCGAGGGCGGCGTCGTCCAGGCAGGAACGACGCTCGAGGTCGCGACGGGCGCTCCGCTTCCGCGAGGCGCGAACGCCGTCGTCATGGTCGAGAACGTCGAGCGAGAAGAAGGCGCCGTCCTGATCTCGCGCGCGGCGGTGCCGGGAGACGGAATCCAGCAAGCCGGCTCCGACGTGCGCTCGGGCGAGGTCGTCTTCAGGAGAGGAGACCGCCTCGGGGCGCGAGAGACCGGCGTCCTCGCGGGCCTCGGCCTCGGGTCGACCGCGTGCGTGAGGCGGCCTCGCGTGGCCGTGATCTCGACGGGAGACGAGCTCAGGGCCCCCGGCGAGGGGCCGCTCGCGCTCGGGCAGATCTTCGACGCGAACGCGCGGATCGTCTGCGACATCGTGAGAGAAAACGGCTGCGAGGCCGTCTACCTCGGGATCTCCCGCGACCGAGAGGACGAGCTCACGGCGATCCTCGAGCGAGCGCGCTCTCACGACGCGATCGTGCTCTCGGGAGGAACGTCGAAGGGAGCCGGAGATCGCACGTACCAGCTCGTGGACAGGCTCGGGAAGCCCGGGATCCTCGTCCACGGAGTCGCCGTGAAGCCGGGGAAGCCTACCGTCCTCGCCGCGTGGGGGAGAAAGCCCGTGGTCGTCTTGCCCGGCTTCCCCTCGAGCGCGGCCGTGACCTTCTCCGTCTTCGTGAAGCCCGTCCTCAGGATCCTGGCCGGCCTCGACGCCGAGTCGGCGAGCGAGCGGCGCGAGGCTTCTCTCGCCGTGACCTTCCCGGCCGGGCAGGGGAGGCACGAGTACGTCCTCTGCCACCTCGTGAAGAAGCCCGGGGGAGACCTCGTCGCCTGGCCCATCCTCAAGGGGAGCGGCTCGATCGCCGCCTTCGCGCAAGCGGACGGCTGGCTCGAGGTGAGCGGGAGCCGCGACCGCGCCGAGCGCGGCGAGCGCTTCCCGGTTACGCTCCTCCGGGCGGGCGAGCGCCTCGCGGACCTCGTCGTCTGCGGGAGCACGTGTCCTCTCCTCGACCGGCTCCTCTCGCTCGTGCGGGAGAAGCACGGCTTCCGCTCGAATTTGATCGCCGTGGGCTCCCGCGCCGGCCTCGAGGCGGTCTCGCGGGGCGAGGCCGACATCGCTCCCGTGCATCTCCTCGAGAACGAGGAGCCCGCGCGCGCGGCGGGCGTCGAGCTCGTGCGAGGTTACGGGAGGAGCACCGGGATCGTCGCCCGCAACGGCCTTCTCGCCTCGATCTCTCCTCCCGGCGCAGGCGCCCTGGAGTGGCTCGTGCGGGCGAGAGAGCGCGGGCTCCGCCTCGCGAACCGGAACGCGGGGAGCGGCACGCGTTCTCTCATCGACTCGCTGCTCGAGCGAGCCGCGCTCGGCGCGAAGGCCGTGGATCCGTCGGCGTGGCGCACGAGCTTCCCCGGATACGACGCCACCGCTCGCTCGCAGGAGGGCGCGCTCGCGCAGGTCGCCTCGGGGAAGGCCGACTTCACGTGCGCGATCGAGAGCCGTGCGCGCGACGCGGGCCTCGTCTTCCTGGGAGCTTGCCTCGAGCGCTTCGACTTCGCGATCCCGCCCGATCGCCGCGAGCTTTCTCCCGTGAAGGCGTTCCTCGAAGTGCTCGCGGGCGAGGCTTTCAGGAAAGAGATCGAGGGCCGTCCCGGCTTCGAGCTCGCCGGGAGCGTGTTGGCCTGAGTCTGCTCGAGCCGCAGGGCGCAGCTGGTCGATGGCCGTATGCTTGGCATCGTTGACGCTGGCTCGACCTCGAGCTCGTGACAAGTCTCGAGCCGGAGCTTCGTAGGTCAGCTCCCCCGAGACCGGGGGCAAGCTGGTCTACGCGTCGATCGGCGCGCGGAGGGCCGCCCTCGGGATCGCCTGAACGAGCAGGAGCTCAGCAGGGCTCGGACGTCTCGACAGTCTGGTTCCACGCCAGGTCTGCCCACCCGTCCAGGGTGGGCGCCAGGGACGTCGCGTTCGCGCTTGCCACCTGTCCTGCTCGATCTCTCTTGGAGATCGAGCATCACCGCGGCCCCGCCTCGACGACCTGGAGCCTGAGCAGGACCCCTCGCGCGGTCCCGGCGAGGAACGACCCGTCGGGAAGCGGAGCCAGCGAGGTCGCGAAGTCCACGGTGGGCGAGAGGTCCACGGTGTCGACGAGCTTCCCCTGGCCGAGGTCCCAGAGCCGGATCGCGCGGTCCGTGTCGCTCGCGGTGACGCCGAGCTTTTCGCCCGCGAGGAGCGCCACGGCCTGCACTCCGTGGTGGGGCTCGAGGCGCACGATCTCCTTGAGGTCGTGGACGCTGCGGAAGGCCGCTTCGTCGAGGCCGCCCTCGAGGACGCGCGAACCGTCCTTCGTGATCGCGAACGACTTCACGCTGGCCATGTCGTTGTAGCCGACGGCGACCGCTCTCGTCGCGACGTCGTAGAGCCGGAGCCAGCCGTCGTCGCGCCCTCCGAAGACGCAGCTTCCGTCGGGAGAGAAAGCGACGCACCGGAAGCCCTTCTTCTCCTTCGCGAGCTCGATCGGGCTCAGGGCGTCGCTCGCGTCCCAGAGCACGAGCCGGCCGCCCGCGAAGGCTCCCACGACCTTCGTTCCGTCGGGAGAGAAGGCGCACGCCCGCGCGTTCGAGTCGCCCGGGAAGATCGTGAACGTCCCGTTCGCGAGCTCCCAGAGCCGGAGCGTCCCGTCCTCGCTCGCCGAGAGGGCGCGCGTCCCGTCGGGCGAGAGAGCCACCCCGCCGATCCCGCCCGCGTGGCCCGCGAGCGCCTTCTTCTCCTCTCCGTGCTTGAGGTCCCAGAGCCGGACCGTCGCGTCGACTCCTCCCGTGAGCGCGAGGCTCCCGTCGGCCGAGACCGAGACCGACGTGATCCGCGTCGACCCGATCGCGGGGCCGATCTCGCCCCGCGTCGAGAGGTCCCAGAGCCGCACGCCGCCGTCCGCGTCTCCCGTGAGCAGGCGGCGGCCGTCGCGCGAGACGTCGAGCGCCGTCACGAGGTGCTTCGAGACCGGGATCTGCCAGGGGCTCTCTTTGCTCTCGAGGTCGAGCTTCCTCACGCGCCCGTCGCGCGGACCGGTGAACGCGCTCTTGCCGTCGGGAGAGAAGGCGACGTTGTGGACCCAGCCCTGTCCGGGGAAGCGCGCGATCGCCTCGCGCGAGGACAGGTCCCAGAGGACCGCCTCTCCGTCGGCTCCACCCGAGATCGCCTTGTCCTCGGTGGGAGAGCAGGCGACGCAAGAGGCCCTCGCCTTGTGGGGCGGGAGGAGCGGAGCCGTCTCGCGCGGGTCTCCGTGCGGCACCGAGAGGTCCCAGAGCGCGATGCTCCCCGCTTCGTCGGCGGAGACGACGCGCGAGCCGTCTCGCGTGAACGCGGCGTCGTCCACTCCCCTCGTGTTCTCGAGCGTGCGCTCGATCGCCCAGCGCTCCGCGTTCCAGATCCGGATCGTCCTGTCGCGGCTTCCCGTGAGGGCGCGAGAGCCGTCGCGCGAGAAGCTCACGGACGTGATCTCTCCCGCGTGGAGCGGGAGCGTCTCCTGGAGGGCTCCCTCGGAGCTCCAGACGCGAGCGACCTTGTCCTCGCCGCCCGAGATGATCCGCTTTCCGTCCGGAGAGAAAGCGACCGACATGACGCGGCCCGCGTGGCCCTTCATGCGACGCCGGGCCTTCCCCGTCGCGATGTCCCAGAGGACGAGCGTCCCGTCCTGGCTCCCCGAGAGCGCGAGCCTTCCGTCGGGCGAGAGCTTGACCGACTCCACGGCCCCCGAGTGCTTCATGTCGAGCGTCCCGAGCACGCGAGCGAGACGCACGCGGGCTCCCTTGAGCGAGCGCAGCAAGAGCTCGGCTTCGTCGGGCGACGCCGCCTCGCCCGGCACGATCGCCGGCTTCGATTCGGTCGAGACCGCGCTCGTCGCGGGGGCCGGCTTCTCCGGAGGCGCGGGCTTCTCCGGGGGCGCGGGCGAGCCCCTCTCCCGCGCGATGAGAGCCGCTCCCGCGCCAGCCGCGAGCCCGAGGAGGAGGACGAGCGCGAGGACGGCGAGCCGCGGCTTCACGGAAGCAGGGCTCGCGACGGGTGAGTCGGGCTCTCCCGAGTCCTCGCGCGCGATCCCCTCGAGCA
>JACQDU010000386.1 GCA_016200955.1 bacterium | reverse complement strand
GCCGCTCCTCGACCTTGGCGATCCCGGGCCCCGTGATGTAACCGATGGCCCAGATCCCCTTGCGCGGGTATTCGACGGCCACGACCGTCGACCACGAACGCCGGCTCTCCTCGCTCTTCAAGAGGAACTCGACCATCTGCTTGGCGCCGGGGTAGACGGACTTCACGATCGGGATGTGCCCGAGCCACCCCTCGAAGACGCGCCAGAGCGTCCGGCCGACGAAGCTCGCGATGAAGAACCCGACGATGAAGACGCCGACGATCGCGAGGACGAAGCCGACCCACGAGGGAAAGCGCTTGTCGATCTCGACCGCGAGGTTCCTCTTGCGCGCCGCCTCCCTGTCGCGAGCGTCCTGGGAGTCCCCCGTGATCGGCGTCGTGGTCGACTTGTCGGGGAAGTCGAACAGGGCGTCCGCGATCCGGTTCCCGCTCTCCGTGGCGACGAGGCGGCTCTTGATCGCGCTCGTGATCGGCGTCGCGATCCTCTCGTCGATGAAGCCGTAGACGGAGGAGATGACCCAGAGCGTGAGGAGAGTCGGCAGGATAGTCGCGAGCCCGCGGAAGAAGACGCGCCGGTAGATCCCGAGCACGTCCTCATCGAGAGGAGGCGGCGGGGGCGGCGCCTTGGGCTGACTCTCGGCCATGGGCGAAGTCTACATCACCGGCCTCGCGCGGCCACGCGGCAACGCCTCCCTCATGGGAGACGACGAGAGCCGTTTCGTCCCGGGCGCCGGCTCACCCGAACAGGGTGAGCTGCGGTGCTCCGCCGGAGCGCGACGGGTCGCTCGAGCGAGCCTTCCGCGGGAGCCGCTTCTTGCAGTCCTGGCAGAGAGAGACGAGGTTCCCGACGCGATCGGTCCCGCCCCGCGACTCGGGCACGACGTGCACGACGGCCGTCTTCCCCGCGAGGTCGCAGTTCCCGCAGCGAGAAGGGTCTCTCCCGGCCGCACGGAGCGTCGCGCGCAGGCGAGCCTGCCGCGCGTGCTTCCCCTCCGGGCGCAGGAAGCGGTCCGATCCCTCGGGCGCCCTCACTCCCTGGCTTCCGGAGGCCGTCCGCTTCTTGTGCCCGTCGGATCCGCGAGACGAGCGGCGCACGTCCTCGGCGAGAGCGCGCGCGACTCCCTGCGCGAGCTCCCTGGGAGACGGCGAGTCCGGCCCGCCCGTGCTCGAGAGCGGGCAGAGCCCCGCGAGGCGCTCGACGACCGCATCGCGCGAGCTCGCCCCGACGATCGCCACGACCGCCCGCGCCGCCGTCCGCGAGATCGGGAACACGCATCTCCCCGCGAGCAGCGCGAGCGCCGGGAGGGCCCTCGCGACCTTCCGCTCCCCGAGAGAGCGCAGCACGGCTCGCTCGACGTGATACCCGCGTTCGGGCAAGAGAGGCGAGCGGGCGAGCAGCTCCGCGAGCTCGACCGCCGTGTCCCGCGCCCTCTCCGGGCTGACGCGCTCGAGGAGCTCGAGCGAGAAGTACTTCGTCACGTCCGTCGGGCTTCCGACCGCGAGGAGGTGCTGCCTCAGCACCTCGACGAGCGCCGGGTCCTGCAGGTCCACTCCCGCGATCCCACGCCGGAGGAGCCGGACCGCCTCCTCGATCACCGGAAAGCTGTGCCCCGAGTCCTCGATGAGCCGGAGGAGGGTCGCGGGAGCCGCGATCCCGGTGGGGTCCTTCGAGCTCACCACGCCGCCTCGCTCCCCGAGGCGAGCTGCGTGAACGCGTCCCGGATGAGCTCGTCGGTCGTGTCGTCCGCGCGCCTCTTCCGGGAGGGCGCCTCGTCCGTGGGATCGATCGGCTCGCCGCCAATGTCGCGCACGATCCTGTTCACGGGAGCCGGAGCCGGTGCCGGGTCCTCGCTCACGAGGCACTCCGCGCGCGGGGGAGCGAGCGGCGACCGCTCCGCGAGCTTCCGCTTCTTCCCCTTCGCGGGCCGTCCGACCTGGGAGGAAGCCCGGGCTTCCTCTCCGCCGAGCGCCCGCGAGAGACGGTTCGGAGCGACCGCCTGCTCGCCCGACACGATGCAGTCCTCCACGCGAGACGCCGACGCCTCGGCCGCGAGGCGAGCCGCGGCCTCGGCAGCGAGGCGAGCCTCCGCCTCGGAGGCGCGCGCTCGCGCTTCCTCGGCCGCCGCGCGAGCGGCGGACTCGGCCTCCGCCGCCT
>JACQDU010000349.1 GCA_016200955.1 bacterium | reverse complement strand
TCAGCGCGCCCAGGTAGGCGATGTCGAGGATGCTCAAGCGCGGCCGATTCTACAGCGAGGAGCCGACGGCCGCTATTGCGAGAGCCCCGCGTTACCTCGCCGTCACGACGACCGGGTTGTCGAGGATGTCGAGGTACTTCTGCTCATCTCCCGGTTTGAAGGGAGCGGGCGGGTACCAGATGATGTAGTCGCCCGAGTAGAGGCCGCTCTGGAGCCCCGAGAGGTCGATCTTGAACCCGAAGCTCCCGAAAGCTCCCGGCTCGAACTCGGGCGGCTCCTCCTCGTTCAGGTTGTCGTGGAAGTAGAGCTCGTTCTTCCCCGAGAACTTCTTGTCGGCGACGAACTTCTGGATGATCGCCCCCTCGGGTCCGAAGGCGCAGTTCCACTTCGGGAGAGTCTTGTCGAGCCTCTCCTTCGCCGGGCTCATCTTGCCCTCGATCGGGACGGGCGTCTTGTTCTTCTCGTTGTAGAACTGCCAGCCCTTCGCCCGCGTCGAGAGGTCGATCATGAGCTTGTACCAGCTGGCCCCCGCCGTGTCCGAAAGGTCCACGGGGAGCTTCACGTTCGTGGGAGCCGTCGAGCAGCTCGGGTAAAGGAACAGGAGAGAGTCGGGCGCCGAGATCCAGATGCCGAGCGCCAGGTAGAGCTCGACCAGGTTCTGCGCCACGACGCGCACCGGCCCGTTCAGGTAGCCTCCGACCCTGATGTCCGCGTCGGTCGAGTCCTTGTGGAAGGTCACGAACGTCTTCTTGAGCGCTCCCGTCATCTTCGTGCAGTCGAGGACGTTCACGGCCTTCGAGTAGTCCGGCTCCGCGTCCCCGGGAGCGGCGTACTTGAGCGAGGTGAGGCGGCACGCGTTCGTCTTGCACTTCGCGTTGTCGAAGACGTAGCGGTCGCCCGTCCAGATCGTCGTCCCGTCGGACTTCACCTCGAGGTTCACGTAGCGCTTCTTCGAGCGCTCGGGCGGCGCGCTGAAGCGGAACAGGTAAACCCACGCGAGCTCGTCCGAGCGAGGATCCTTGAGCTCGAGGACCTCGACGCCCGACTGGTCGGCCGGGTAAGCCTGTTCGGGGGCGAGGTCTCCCGAGTCGCGCGCCATGAAGACGAGCTCGTCGTCGTCGTCGAAGAGACCCGCGAGGCGCGGCTTCTTCACTCGCTTGTCCGCCGGCCCCTGGTCGAAACAGTACCCGCCGTCCTTCGTGCGCTCGTCGATCTGGTACGGGATCGGCTGCATGACGCCGCCCAGGTAAGCGTAGAGCCTGAGCTTGTCCTTCGTGGAGCCTTTGAGGTTCCTGCACGCGCTCCCGCGGACGATGAGCCAGTCCTCGGTGCGCTTGAGGGCCTTCGTCTTGAGCGAGTCGGCGCGGGCGCAGCGCGGCGACGCGAGCGGCGCGAGCGCGAGGGCGCCGACTCCGACGACGAGAGCGAGCTTCCACGACGAGCGGGGCATGAGAGGGGCCTCCCGATCGAGCGCTTGGCTTCGGGGCGTGCGGCGAAGGATTGAGAGAAGAAGTCTACACGAGAGACGCCCGGCTTGCTCGTCGTGCCCCGGTTCTTGCCGCGCGGACCCGGGCGCTCCTGCAAATCGCGGGTATTCTCGCTGGAAGTCATGCCGTCCAAGACCCTCACTCACGCGGTGCGCCGTGCCACGCGCCGGGCCCGTGCGGTCGAGATCGAGCGAGCGCTCCTCCAGGGAGGCGCGCGCGGGCTCGCGGCGGCGACGGCGGCCCTCCTCCTGGCGGCAGCTCTCCTTGCGCTCTTGCGCCCGAGCGCGCCGCTCGGAGACGAAGCGAGGATCGCGGCGCTCGCGCTCGCCACGGCGCTCGCGGCGAGCGGACTCGGCGTGGGCCTTGCTCGTGGTCTTGCGCGCCGCGCCACGCCGCTCGAGGCGGCCTTCGCGCTCGACCGCGCCCTCGGCCTCGAAGCGAGCATTCCTGCCGCGCTCGAGCTCGAGGGAAGCTCGTCCCCCCTCGCCCAGCTCTCCGTCCTGAGAGCGAGGGAAGCGCTCGAGGAAGCGGACCTCGCCCGGATCTTTCCCAGGAAGACGACCGCGGTCGCGTTCGAGGCCGCGCTCCTCCTCTCGGGCGCCGCGGCCCTCGCTCTCGTGATCCACGACGAGAGCGCCCCTCTCCCGCCTCTGCCGTTCGGTCCCGCCGCGTTCGCGAGGACGCCTCCCGACGAGGTCGCGGCCGCCCGGAGCGCGTCCCGCGTCCTCGCTCTCTCGGCCCGCGAGCTCGCTCCCCGCGCGCGGGAGACCGACGCGCCGCTCGGAGAGGCCGGCCCCGCGACGCGAGCCGTGCGGGAGGTCGAGAAGACCGCTCGCGCGCTGGCTCGCGGCACGCCCGATCGGAAGGCGACGCTCGCGCGGCTCGCCTCGGCTCGCGGCGTGATCGAGAGCGAGCGAATGGCCGGCCTCGGAGACGCTCTCGCGAGCGCCGCCTCGGCGCTCGAGGCCTCGCCCGCTCTCAAGGGCCTCGCCCGCGCTCTCGTGGAGGGGGATCGCCCGGGCACCGACGCGATCCGCGAGCGAGCGCGCGACCTCGCGGAGCGCGCCCGAGCAGGGACGCTCGGAGACGAGGCCGAGCAGAGCATCGCGAGCGCCGCCGCTCGCGCGGCGCGTGCTCTCGACGGGACACCGGGAGGCAAGGACGCCAAGGCCGCGCTCGAGCAGCTCTCGCGGAAGCTCGACGAGAGCGCTCCGGGCGACGAGAAGGCCGCCGCGGCCCAGCGCCTGGGCGACGCGCTCGCGAAGGCTCGCGCCGCCGCCGCCTCGGACGAGGTCGCCGCGCGCTCTCTCGGCGCTCTCGAGGACGCTCGCGACGCTCTCAGGGGAGAGAGGCGCGCGTCTCCCCGGGAGGAAGGCGAGGGGCGCGAGGAGGGCAAGCCCGGCGCGGGCGGTCTCGCTCGCGCGACCGACAAGAAGCCCGCTCGCCCGCGCGGCGGCACGGGAGGCGGCAAGTCTTCTTCCGGTGAGAAGAAGGAGACCAAGGACGCGACCGAGGGCGGGAGCGGCGAGCGCCGCGACGCCGCGCGCCGGGACGGCGATCCCATGAAGGGCGCCGGCCTCGGCCCGCGCGTCGCCGGCAAGGGCGGCTCGAACGAGGAGAGGAAGCCCGACTCTCCTCTCCCGGACGACGAGCGGCCCGGCCCGGGCATGACCGCGAGCCTCGCCGGGATCCTGGGAGAGCGCGGCGCGAGCCTGTTCTTCGCGATCTCGGGCCTCGCCTCGGGCTCGGCTCCGACCGACCGCCAGCGCGAGCTCCTCCGCGAGTTCCGCCGCTCCGAGGAGGAGGCGCTCGAGCGCGAGCTCGTCCCCCTCGACGAGCGCCGGCTCGTGCGGCGGTACTTCGACGCGCTCTCCTCCGAGGACTCGCATGAAAAGTAGAGTGAACCGTGCCAGGGAGTGCGGACGCTCCATGTGCCGCACACGGTCGGACCGTTGCCCCACGTCGGACCTCCGCCGGGGGTCTAGGGGGAATGCGGGGGGGCATCCCCCCGCAAACGAGAAAGGCTCAGCATCATGACCGGGAATCTCGAGGCGGCGCGCGAGCGCGCCCAGGACTTCCGCGACCGGTTCTCGAAGCTCGAGTCCGAGATCGCGCGGAGGATCGTCGGCCAGCGCGAGGTGATCCGGGACGTCCTCGTCGCTCTCTTCGCGGGAGGGCACGTCCTCCTCGAGGGAGTGCCGGGGATCGGGAAGACGCTCCTCGTGAGGACGCTCGCCGAGGCGCTCGATGCGAGGTTCTCGCGGATACAGTTCACGCCCGACCTCATGCCCGCCGACGTCCTGGGGACGCGCGTCGTCGTCGAGGACGAGAAGACGGGGAAGCGCGCCTTCGTCTTCGAGCCGGGCCCGGTCTTCTCGAACGTCCTCCTCGCGGACGAGATCAACCGCGCGACGCCCAAGACGCAGTCCGCTCTCCTCGAAGCGATGCAGGAGAGCGCCGTCACGACCGCCGGAGAGAGACGCGCTCTCCCGGAGCCCTTCTTCGTCCTCGCGACGCAGAACCCGATCGAGATGGAAGGGACGTATCCGCTCCCGGAAGCGCAGCTCGACCGGTTCTTCGCGAAGCTCCTCGTCACGGCGCCCGACCGCGACGAGCTCGAGGCGATCGCGCGCGCGACGTGCGGCCCGAAACAAGCTCCCACGGAGCGCGGCGCCACCGCAGCGAGCGTCCTCGCCGCGCGCGAGCTCGTGCGCGAGGTCCCGCTCGCTCCCCACGTCGAGAGGCACGCGGCGGAGCTCGCTCTCGCGACCCAGCCCTCGCGCGAGGGAGCGCCCGCGTCCGTGCGGCGCTTCGTCCGCTACGGCGCGAGCCCTCGCGGCGTCCAGGCCCTCGTCCTCGGAGCCAAGGTGAGGGCGCTCCTCGCGGGGCGCTTCGCGGCGACCGTGGACGACGTGCGGTCGCAGACGAAAGCGGCCTTGCGGCACCGGCTGATCCTCTCGTTCGACGGAGAGGCCGAGGGCGTCTCCCCCGATGCTCTCCTCGATGACGTGCTCGCCGCGGTCCGGCCGCCGTCCCTCGAGAAGATATCGTGACCCAGGTCAAGGAGAGCGTCCGGGCCGCGTTCGACGAGGCCTTCCTGCGCCGCCTCGAGCGCCTCCGTCTCGTCGCGAGGCGGCGGCTCGCGTCCGCTCGAGCGGGACGGCAGCGCTCGCGGCGGCGTGGAGCGGGCCTCGAGCTCGCCGAGCACCGCGCTTACGCTCCGGGAGACGACTTCCGCCGCGTGGACTGGAACGCCTTCCGCCGCCTCGAGCGCCTCTACGTCGCCGAGCGCGAGGAGGAGTCCGAGCGGACCGTCGTCCTCGCGCTCGACCGATCGGCGTCGATGGGGCGCGGAGGGAAGCTCGACCTCGCGCGAGCTCTCGTGGCGGCGCTCGCGTACGTCGCTCTCGCGGACGACGACCGCGTGCTCCTCGCGTCCTTCGCGGGAGGCGAGGTCACGCTCTCTCCACCGCGGAAGGGGAGCGCCGCGATCTTCTCCCTGTTCCGCTTCCTCGACGGCGTGAGCGCGGCCGGAACGACGTCCGTCGCGGCGGCTTCCCGGGCCGTCGCCCGCGGCCCGAGGCGGCCGGGTCTCGCGGTGCTCGTGACGGACTTCCTGGAAGAGGGCCCTGCTCGCACGGCGCTGCGCGCTCTCGCCGAGGGTGGGCGCGAGGTCGTGCTCGTCCACATCGTCGCTCCCGAGGACGAGTCGTGCGCGCTCCGGGGCGAGCGGCGTCTCGTGGACGTCGAGACGGGAGAAGAGCTCGTCCTCTCGCTCGACGCGCGCGCCCGCGAGGAGTACGGCCGCGTTTTCTCCCATTGGGTGCGTGAGCTCGAGGCGACCGCGCGCTCTCTCGGTGCGACTCACGTGCGCGTTCGCTCCGATCAGAAGATGGAAGACGCGGCGCTCACCGTCCTCGGGAAAGCCGGGGTGCTCGGATGAGCGCGAGAAACGCAAAGGCGCGAAGGCGCGAGGGCGCAAAGGGCATCTTTGCGTCCTTGCGTCTCTGCGTCTTCGCGTTCTCGACCTCGATCGTGGTCGCGGGCTGCGTCCAGGAAGCCCCCGTGAGAAAGACGCGCCCGCCCGACCGCCCCGCGCGAGCGCCCGAGGAGCGGCGAGCGCGCCCGATCTCGACGCCCGGCTCGATCGGGAGCGCGGGAGACTCGCAGTTCTACATGGTCCTCCAGCGTGACCGCCCCGAGGCCGCGCGCGAGAGGCCCGTCCTCGTCGAGGAAGACGCCAGGAGACGGGAGGTCGGAGCCGCCTACCTCTCGGGCCCCGCGGTGCTCGGGTTCGTCGATCGCGACGTCGTCGTCGTCGCGACGAAAGACGAGCTCA
The DNA here is from genome assembly GCA_016200955.1 of bacterium. Lineage (GTDB taxonomy): Bacteria > Planctomycetota > J058 > J058 > JACQDU01 > JACQDU01. The sequence goes on along the minus strand of JACQDU010000349.1, from coordinate 1,396 downwards.
CCTGCTACGACGTCGCGCGCCACGAGACGCGCTGGAGTCGCACCTTCGATGGGAGGGCCGTGGACGACTTCGTGCGTCGCGCCGACCGGCTCGAGGTCAGCCTCGAGGGCGGGACGACCGTCACGCTCAACCTCGCGACGGGAGAGAGATCCCTCCCGTGAGCTTCTCCTCTCCGCAAGCGCTCTGGCTCCTCGCGCTCGCGCTCCCTCTCGTCGCGCTCTTCCTCGTGCGGCCGCGAGCCGTCGTCGCGGAAGTGGGCTCGCTCCTCCTCTGGAAGCGAGTCGAGGCGAGGCGCGCCGCGCGGGCGAGGATCGCGAGGCTCGAGAAGGTCCTCTCGCTCGTCGTGCACCTCGCGGCGCTCGCAGCGATCGTCCTCGCGCTCGCGGGCCCCGGCGGATCCGCGCGAGCGCCGCGGAGGATCGTCGCCATCCTCGACGCCTCCGCCAGCATGAGCGCCCGGCTCGGGAGCGGGACGCGCTTCGGCGCGGCGCTCGAGCGCGCGCGGTCGCTCGCTTTGTCGCTCGAGGGGAACGACGAGCTCGGCTTCGTCGTCGCGGGAGCGGTCCCGCGCGTCCTCCTCGCGCCCGCGCCGCGCGCCTCTCGCCCCGAGCTCGCGCTCTCGCGGGCCGAGCTCGAGGGCGGAGCGACCGACCTCCGCGAGGCGCTCGAGCTCGCCTACGCTCTCCTCTCCGATTCGAGCGCGGGAGGTTTCGCGAGAGAGGCGTGGCTCCTCTCGGACGGCGCCTGCCCCGACCTCGAGCGCGAGCCGCGCCCGCGGCCGCCCGAGGGAGTGCGGCTCGTCTTCGCGCGCGAGGGCAGCCCCGACGACTGGAGCGTCGGCGTCGTGGCCTTCGGCGCGCGCGAGCTCCCCGACTCTCCGGGAGAGGTCGAGGTGCACGCGGCCCTCGCGAGCTCGTGCCCGCGGCCGGTCAAGACGCGCGCGACGATCCTCGTGGGCGACGCCGGCGACGCCCGGAAGATGACCGAAAGCGAGCCCGTCGTCGTGCTCGACTCGATCGAGATCGGGCCTCACGCGACCGTGAGCTTGCCGCCGAGGCGAGTCTCGCTCCCGCGAGGAGGGCGGCTCGGGATCCGGATCGAGACGCCGGGCGACGCGCTCGCGCAGGACGACGAGGCGTGGGCCGTCGTGCCGGGCTCGCGCGCGACGCGCGTCTTCCTGGGAGAAGGCGAGGCGGAGGCGGCTTCGGCGCCGTTCATCCGTGCGGCCCTCGAGGCCGACGCGCGCGTCGAGCTCGTCCCGAGCTCCGGGGAAGCCGACGTCGTCGTCCTCGTCCTGGGAGAAGACGGGACGGCGCGGGAGCCTCCTTGGAGCGCGTCTTCTCGCGGCCTGCTCCTCGTGGGCCCCCGCGCGCTCGAGGCTGCGAGCGGCTCGCGC
>JACQDU010000348.1 GCA_016200955.1 bacterium | reverse complement strand
TCTACAAGGCGGGAGAGAGCGTGCTCGGGGAAGGGAACCGGGCGCTCTCGTTCCAGCTCCTCCAGGCGCGCGGCGCGGCGCTCGGGCAGCCGGTCGTCGTGCGGCTCGCCTTCGTGTGCGCGCTCGTGGGATACGGGGCGAAGGTCGGCTTCTTCCCGCTGCACGCGTGGAAGGCCGACGCCTACACGGCGACGACTCCTCCGGCCGCGGGCCTCCTCGCGGGAGCGTCGGTCGCGGCCTCGCTCGTCCCGATCCTGCGCTTCGCCCTGATCGCGCGCGCCGCCGGCCAGGAAGCGTTCGTCGACTCGCTCCTCCGCACGGTCGGCGCGGGGTCGTTCCTCGCGGCGACGGCGTTCGTGATCCGGGAGCGCGACATCGTGCGGATCCTGGCGTACACGGGCATCGAGCAGATGGGCCTCTGCGCCGCCGCCTTCGGCCTGGGCGCCCAGGGCACGAGGGCCGGGCTCCTCCAGCTCTTCGGGAACGCGATCCTGAAAGCGCTCGCGTTCGGGCTCGCGGGCGTGGTCGCGCGCGCGCGCGGCCACTCGTCGATCGACCTCGGGAAGGGAATCTCGGGGAGCGCGCCGTCGCTCGCGGCGGCGTACGTCGTCGTGATCTTCGCCGCGCTCGGGTTCCCGCCGTTCGGGCTGTTCACGAGCGAGCTCCTCATGGTGGGCACGGCGTTCTCGAGCGGGCACGAGGTCCTCGCCGCGCTCCTCGCGCTGTGCCTCGCGATCGCGTTCGCCGCGGTCGCGATCAACGCGCTCCGCGCGGTCTTCGAGAGAGCGGACGACCAGGTGCCGTCCTGGAGGTTCAGGAAGACGCTCCTCGTGGGAACGGCGATCTCGCTCACGGGCTCGGCGCTCGCGGGCTCCTTCATGCCGCGCGAGCTCTTCGACTCGCTCCTCCAGGTCGCGAGCGGAGGGACGCCGTGAGCGCCGCGACGCTGGGCGGTGCGCGCCTCGTCGCGACGACCGCGGGCGAGCTCGTGGCCCAGGTGAAGTCCCTCCTCGACGGAGGAGCGCGCTTCGCGAGCCTCGTCGCCGATGACCGGGACGGCGATCCCGCGAGGCTCCTCCTCTCGTACGCCTTCGTCTCGAGGAGCGCGAAGGAGCTCGTGTGCCTCCGGGCGAGCGTCGAGGGAGGCAGGAGCCCGTCGATAGCTCCCTTCCTCCCGGCGGCGTCGTGGGCCGAGCGCGAGGTGTCGGAGCTCTTCGGCTGGACGTTCGAGGGAGCTCCCGACCAGCGCCCGCTCGTCCTCCACGACGACTGGCCCGCGGGTCAGTTTCCTCTCAGGAAGAGCTTCGCGCTGACGTCGCCGCCTCCTCGAGACGAGCGGCCCTTCGACTACTGCCGCGTCGAGGGAGAAGGCGTCATGGAGATCCCCGTCGGCCCGATCCACGCGGGGATCATCGAGCCCGGCCACTTCCGTTTCTCGTCGATCGGCGAGACCGTCCTCCTCCTCGAGGCGCGCCTGTTCTTCGTGCACCGCGGGCTCGAGCTGCGCGCGCAGGGGCTCTCTCCCGACCAGGGAGCGATCCTCGCGGAGCGCACGAGCGGGTTCGGCTCGCTCGCTCACGCGCTGGCGTTCGCGCGGGCCGTCGAGGCGGCGTGCGGGATATCGGTCCCCGCCGAGGCGCGCCGCCTGCGCGCGCTCGCGCTGGAGCTCGAGCGGATCTGGAACCACGTCTCGGATGTGGCGTTCCTCTGCGCCGGGACCTCGCTCGCCGCGCTCGGAGCGGAGGGGTCGATCCTGAAGGAGCGGCTCTACCGCGCGAACGAGGCGCTCTTCGGCTCGCGGTGGCTCCGCGGGGTCGTCTGCGTGGGAGGCGTCCGGCGCGCGCCGTCTCCCGAGGCGGTCAAGTCCGCGCTCGCGGAGGTCGAGCGCGTGCTGGGCGAGTTCGCTTCCTTCGAGAAGAAGCTCTTCGGCTCCGCGACCAACATGGAGCGCCTCGCGGGGACCGGGGTCCTCAAGCGCTGGACCGCGGTCGCGCTCGGAGTCGTCGGCGTCGCCGCTCGCGGGAGCGGGATCGCGACCGACTCCCGCGCGGACCTTCCGGTGGACGACGCTCTCGAGAAGGACCCCTTCCGGCTCGTGCGCCAGCGCGAGGGCGACGTCGCCGCGCGCGCTCGCGTGAGGATCCAGGAGGTCCTCGTCGCGTGGGCTCGCATCGCGGCCCTCGTCGCCGCCGGGCTCCCCGCGGCGCCGCTGCGCTCGCCCGTCTCCCTGGAAGCGACGGGCGAAGGCTTCGGCTGGGCCGAGGGCGCGCGGGGCGAGTTGCTCACTTACGCGCGGCTCGAGCGCGGGAAGATCGCGCGGCTCAAGGTGAGGTCGCCTTCTCGCATGAACTGGGCGGCCGTGCCGTTCGCGATGCCGGGGAACATCGTTCCCGACTTCCCTCTCATCAACAAGAGCTTCGATCTCTCGTATGCGGGGTGCGACCTGTGAGGTTGGAACGCGAAGGCGCGAAGGCGCAAAGGCGCAAGGAAAGGAAGACCAGGGAGAATTCGACCGTCGGCGCTTCCGTCGGAGCCCTTGGCGTCTTCGCGTCTTCGCGTCTTCGCGTCATTGGCCCGGGAGGAGAGCGATGCCCTTCAGGATCCTGACCGACCCGCTCCGCTCGGGCCGCGTGACGGAGCCTCTCCCGGAAGGGAAGGTGCCCGGAGGAGTCCGCTTCGAGCTCGCGAGGAGCGAGCCCGACGCGGTCGCGCGCGCGATCACGGTCTGCCCGGCCGACGCGATCCGTCCCGTGCGCGACTCCCAGGGGAGCGCGGTCGTCCTCGACGAGGGGCGCTGCGTCTTCTGCGGCCTGTGCGCCGAGGGAGAGAACGCCGCCTTCCGCGCGACCCTTGACGAGCCGCTCCCCGTGAGGCGGAGGAAGGACCTCGAGCGCCGGTTCCCGGTGAGCGAGCTTCCGCCGATCGACGCGAGCGCGAGCGAGGGAGCCCTCGTCGCGAGGGAAGCGTCCGCCCTAGGCGAGGCCGCGAGGCGGCGCTTCCAGCGCTCGCTCCAGATCCGGCAGGTGGACGCCGGGGGCTGCAACGGCTGCGAGTGGGAGATCGCGCAGCTCCTCGCTTCGCAGTACGACATCCAGCGGTTCGGGATCGACTTCGTCGCGAGCCCGCGCCACGCCGACATGCTCCTCGTGACGGGAGTCGTGACGAGGAACCTCGAGCTCGCGCTCCGGCGGACGCTCGAGGCCACGCCCGAGCCGCGCCTCGTCGTGGGTGTGGGCGCGTGCGCGATCTCGGGCGGGATCTTCAAGACGAGCTACGCGAGCCTGGGCGGCGTGGACCGCGTCACCGTCGTCAACGTCTACGTGCCGGGGTGTCCTCCGAGGCCGTGGATGATCCTCAAGGGAATCCGCATGGCGCTCGAGGAAACGGCTCGCTGATCCCCGAGACGACTCGGAGGGGCGGTCGTGTGACCCGGAGGGTCGCTCCGCTGGCACTGTGCTCAAAGGAGCGCTAGAGTCCAGGCGGATCGCGGGCCATCGCGGCGGCACAGAGGATGCGTCACCGGAGCGCGTGATCGACCCCGGGGTTCGTTCGAGCATGAGCGTTGGTCCGCCCGCGAAGCTCAAGGTCGGTCTCGTCCAGATCAACAACAGCTTCTCCGGGCAGAACTACCTGCCCTACTCGGTCGGCATACTCCAGGCTTACGCGCAGAAGAACCTCGCGGACCCGGAGCGCTTCGAGTTCCTGCTCCCGCTCTACAAGCGCACGCCCGTGGACGACGCCGTCTCCCGGCTCCTCGGAGCGGACATCGTCTTCTTCTCGACCTACGTCTGGAACATCCGCCTCTCGCTCGAGGTGGCGCGCAGGCTCAAGCTCGCGCGCCCCTCGACGATCACGGTCATGGGCGGACCGCAGGTGCCGAACCGCGCGGACGAGTTCCTCGCGAAGAACCCCTTCGTGGACATCGCGGCTCACGGCGAGGGCGAGATGATCTTCGCCTCGATCCTCGAGAACGCGCCCGCGCGGACGTTCGGCCTGGTCCCCTCGATCACTTACAGGAAGGAAGGCGAGCTCCAGGCGACCGCGCGGCTCGACCGGATCAAGCAGCTCGCGTCCGTTCCCTCTCCTTATCTCGACGGCGTCTTCGAGCCGCTCATGCGAGCGAACCCGGACGAGAAGTGGATCGTCCTCTGGGAGACGAACCGCGGCTGCCCCTTCTCGTGCACCTTCCGCGACTGGGGCTCGGCGATCGCGAGCAAGGTCTTCCCCTTCGACATGGAGCGCCTCGCGCGCGAGGTCGAGTGGTTCGCCGAGCGGAGGATCGAGTTCGTCTTCTGCGCCGACGCCAACTTCGGGATCCTCCCCCGAGACCCCGACATCGTGAAGCCCGTCGC
>JACQDU010000097.1 GCA_016200955.1 bacterium | reverse complement strand
GAGGCGCAGTACCTCGCCTCGTCCAGGCTCCTCCCGAAGGCCGCGCGGCCCGTGACCTCGTCCTCGAGCGAGCGGAGGACGGGAGGGAACCAGTCCGGGTGCACGGAGCCTTGCGAGAGCTTCTCCGGGAAAGAAGCGGTCGCGCGGCCCGGCCCGACCAGGCGGTCGTCCTCGAGGCGCACGCTCCCCTCGTCTCCCAGGAACAGGCCGCGGTTCGAACGGCGGCTCGCGCGCCACGTGAGACGGACGAGGACGCGCACGCCTCCTTGCTCGACCTCGACGCGAGCGAAGACGTCGCCCTTCCCCGGCTCGTCCCGGAGCCGCGCGCGCACCGTCCGCGGCCCGCTCCCGAGGAGAGCGTGGATCACGGTGAGCGCGTGCCACCCGTGGTCTACGAGCACGCCTCCGAGCGCCTGCGCGGTGTCCTCGCGCCACGTCTTCCCGAAGGAGGCGGCGCCCGGATCGGCGGCCTTCCGCTTGACCGACCAGACGACGAGCCGCAAGCGGCCGAGCTTTCCCCCGCGCGCGACCCCGAGCGCCGCGTCCACGAGAGGAGCGTGCCGCCAGTTGTTGACGGTGTAGACGACTCTCCTTCGCTCTCTCGCCTCGCGCTCGATCTCCCCGAGGGAGGACGCGTCGAGCGAGAGGGGCTTCTCGCAGAGGACGTGCAGGCCCGCTCTCAGGGAAGCGAGGGTGAGCGGCGCGTGGAGAAAGGGCGGAGCCGCGACGCACGCGAGGTCGAGCTCTCGTTCTTGCTCCAGGAGACTCTCGGGGCTCTCGTAGACGCGAGCCCCGGGGAGGGCCTCCTTCGCGCGCGCGCGCCGCTCGGGCGAGGGCTCGGCGACCGCGACGACGGAGAAGCGCCCCTGGAAGCTCGCGTGAGCGAAGCCCGGGAGGTGCGTGGACTCGGCGACTTTCCCGAAGCCGAGGAGCGCCGTCCGCATCGAGACTCCTCCGTGGCTGGACCCATCCGAGAACGCAAAGGCACCGAGACGCGAAGACGCGAAGAGATCTTCTCATGTCACTTTGCGCCTTTGCGCCTTCGCGCCTTTGCGTTCCTCGGCTATCTATCGGCCGCGAGTGTCCGGTAAGCCTTGAGCACGACCTTCTCGTAAGCGAAGTTCTCCGGGTCGCCCTGCTTTCGCTGGTCGTTCCCGAACTTCACCTGGAGCGTGCTCCCGCGAGCGAGGCCCTTCGGGCCTCGCTCGAACCTACCATGTCCATTCAGGCCGTCTTCGTGTAGCGGTCGCGCCGGGAGGCTATGAACTCCGCGGTCCTCAGGGCGAACGCCATGATCGTGAGCTGCGGGTTCACCTCGAGCGAGGTCGGGAAGACGCTCCCGTCGGTCACGAACAGGCCGTCCACGTCGTGAACTTCCAGGAAGGAGTCCACGACGCTCGTCTTGGCCTGGAGGCCCATGCGGGCCGTGCCGAGCGGGTGGAAGGCCATGAGCTCGAGGTCCTCTCCCTTGACCTTCGTGTTCTGACCGAGGCGCAGGGCGTCCTCGCGCGAGCGGAGCGGAGGGACGCCGAAGATGCTCGCGTGGACGAGCTCCGCTCCCGCGGCGAAGGCGAGCTCGGCGCAGCGAGAGAGGCCGAGCACGATCTTGCGGACGTCCTGCTGGTTGAGCTGATACGTCATGAAAGGACGCCTCCCGCCGAGCCCGGAGCGCACCCTCCCGTGGCTCGTGTCGGAGACCATGACTCCCCAGGACGCCAGGTGGTCGTAGCGCTCCATGAGAGCGCCATGCTCGTGGCCCGTTCCCGGGAGCGCGAGCGCTCCGAGCGCGGGAGGGAGCGAGATCCCCTCGATCAGGATCCCGTCCTCGGCCCACTCGTCCACGTAGTAGCTCTGCGGCACGCCCTCCCACGCCCTCACGACCTCTCCCGTGAGAGCCATGATCTTCGATGCCGGGTGCACGTGGAGGTTCCGGCCGAGCTGCCCGCTCGAGTTCCCGATCTTGCTCTTGTGCAGGAGGAGAGGCGTCATGCAGGTCCCGCACGCGACGACGACGATCGGTGCGCGGACCTGGACCTTGCGGCGGACCGCGCCGGTCTCGTGCTCGATGACGCTCGCGAGGACTCCGCGCGCTCGCTCGCGCTCGACGAGGATCCGCTCGGCCTTCACGTTCGCGAGTAGCGCCGCTCCGGCTTTCAGCGCTCGCGGGACGTAGGAGAGGAGCGTGGACTGCTTCGCGTCGGTGGGGCAGCCGAGCGTGCAGACCCCGCTCCCGCGGCAGCCCTTCGCGTTCCTCGGGATCACTCCAGACGAGAGGCCGAGCTCGGTCGCGCCCTTGTGGAGGAGGAGGCCGTTTCTCCCGATCGTCTCGAGGGGCGGCGTCGCGACGTGGATGTCTCTCTCGACGCGCGCGTAGAGGTCCTCGAGGCCGTCCTGGGAGATGTTCGTGATCCCGAGGTCCTTCATCCAGTGGTCGAGGACGCGCGGAGGCATGCGGAAGCACGTGCCCGAGTTGATCGTCGTCGAGCCGCCGACGCAGCGTCCCATCGGGATCGGGAAAGACGGCGAGCCCGGGACGCCGATCGCCGTCGTGAGGCCGAAGTCCCGGTAGAGGAGACGGAGCATCTCGAGGGGAGAGGCCGTGAAGTCCTTCCGCTCGAAGTAGCCGCCCTCCTCGAGGAGCAGGACCTCGACGCCGCGCTCGGCGAGCGTCGCGGCGCACGCGGCGCCGCCCGCTCCCGTGCCGATCACGACGACCTCCGTCGAGATCTCGAGGTCACCCGAGCCGAGGAGGTCGTCTCCCTTGAGCACCTTTCCGCGAGCGCCGTCGAGCATGCCGGCCCGCATGATCTCACGTCTCTGCCTTCCAGCGTGACAGGCGAGGCGTGCTTTCAGGTCGAGGCCCGGAGGGCCTCGACCAAGCCCCCCATCCGGTGCAATCTCGTTATAGTGCTCGCATGCCCGACGAGAGAAAGCTCGAGGCCCTCCTCGAGGAGGGAGCGATCGACGAGGTCCTCGGCCAGCTCCAGAGCGGCAAGGAGGCCTCTCTCTACCTCGTCCGGCGGCAGGGAGAGCTCATCGCCGCCAAGGTCTACAAGGAGCGCGACCGGCGGAGCTTCAAGAACAACGCCGTCTACGCCGAGGGCCGGAAGATCCAGAACACCCGCGACCTGAGAGCGCTCGCGCGCCGCTCGAGGCACGGGAAGGCGACCCAGGAAGCGGCGTGGAAGACGGCGGAGTCGGAGACGCTCCGCGCGCTCCATGCGGCGCACGTGCGCGTCCCTCGCCCGATCGCCTTCCACGAAGGCGTCGTCCTCATGGAGCTCATCCGGGACGCGAAGGGCGAGGCCGCTCCGCGCCTCGTGGACACGAGGCCGTCTCCCGAGGACGCCCTGCGCATCCACGAGGTCCTCATGGGAGAGATCGTGAAGATGCTCCTCTCCGGGTGGATCCACGGCGACCTCTCCGCCTACAACGTGCTCATGGGAGCCGGGGGGCCCGTCCTCATCGACTTCCCGCAGTCCGTCTCGGCCTCGCACAACAGCCAGGCTCGCGAGCTTCTCTCCCGCGACGTGAGGAACGTCACCGACTTCCTCGCGGGCTTCGAGCCCAAGCTCTCGCGGCACCGGAGCGCCGGCGCCGAGATCTGGGGCCGCTACGAGCGAGGCGAGCTCGACCCCGACTGGACCGGCGCGCCGGCCGACCCCACGACCCGGCCCTCCTCCCTGCGGGCGGAGGGGGACCCGGCGGACGAGCTCGCGCGGCAGATCGCGGAGGCGACCTCGCTCCCTCACGGCGTCGCCCGCGCTCGCGGCCGCCGGATCTCGCGCGAGGGCGATCCTCCTCCCGCGAGAGCGCCCGAGAGGCCTGCCTCGAAGGCTCCCGGGCCGCCGGCGGAGACGAAGGCTCCCGCCGCGGGGCTCTGGGACTACCTCGCCGATCGATACGGGCACGGCTCCGGGTGACGCTCGAGGTGAGAAAGTAGCGAGAGACGGCGCGAGCTGGCGCCTCCTCGGGCGGGATCCATGCTGCCGCGTGAAGCTCGGCCGTTTGCCTTCGTGGTTGGTTCTCTTCAGCGAGCCCGTCGCATCGAGCGGCTTCGAGGACTCGCGCGCTTTCAGCGCGAGCCCGCGGCCAGGGCCTCGGCACGCGCGGTCCGGTCGATGATCGCCTGCGGCTCGTTCTGACCGGCGGCGATGAAGACGAGAGAGTCCCGGTAAGCAGCCACCCGCTTCGCGAGGAGCGGAGTCGAGCGGACGACGCTCGCATCGCCCGCGAGGGCCAGGAAGGAACCGGCCTCGGCGCGCGCCGTCCTGAGCGTGGAGTCGATGAGGGCCGAGGCCGCTCGCTCGTCCGTCTCGAGAGCGAGCGCGCGGACGAGCGACGCGGCGACCTTCATCCCGAGGTGGTCGGGCACGGAGCCGATCGCGCTCGCGACGCCCGCGCGGACGAGCGCGTCGGGATCGGAGAGGAAGGCGCAGAGCCTCTCGACCTGGGAGTCGCTCGCCCTCGCGGGCGCGAGGGCGTCCACGAGAGAAGCTCGCGTGAACGATGGGGATGGCGAGCCGCCGAGGCGCCAGGGCGCCAAGAGCGGATGACCCAACTTGGCGTCTTGGCGACTTGGCGGCCTCATCTCAAGGCATTCGGTCAAGGCTGTCAGCTGGCCCGGGCCTCGCGCGGCTCGAGCACCGGAGCGGGAGCCGTCTCCCGCGCGGGAGCTGCCTCGGTCCCCGAGCCAAGACGGCGCCGCGACATCCTCGGTGAGAGAAGCCGGAGCAGGAGAGCCGCGAGCGCGGCTCCGCCGAGGCCCAGGAGAGGCCGCGAGAAGAAGACCGGCCCCTCGATCTGGACCCTCGAGAGGATCCTCCCGGCGAAGCTCGGCTCGTCGTACGTCACGACCTCGCCCTCGCGGCCATCGAGCGAGACGCTCAGATGGTGGTAAGGACCGGCGTCGTTCTCCTTCTTGTGACGCTCGCCTCCGCCCGAGGTCATGACGAAGGGGTGGCCGCCGAACGTCCCCTTCCCGTAACCGCCCAGGTGAGCCGCGTACGTCCGCGCGTCCCTGGCCATGGAGACGATCGACTCGAGACGGGCCGCCCCGTCCTTCGGCGGGAACTCGCGCCCGAGCCCGAGGGGATCCTTGGGCGAGCGGTGGAGGAAGACCCACGAGCGCGACTCTCCCGCGGAGCGGATCCCTTCCTCGAGCCAGTCGAGCTGCGCCGGCGCGATCGGATAGTCGGCCACGTCCAGGACGAAGAAGCGCTGGCCGGCCACCGTGAACGCGAACGGCGCGACGTTCAGGTAGCGATGGAAGCTCTGGAGGCTGTGCCAGGGGAAGACGTCGTGGTTCCCGGGAGAGACGAAGATCGGGACGCCGATCCGGTCGAAGCTCGCGCGGATCGCCTCGCACTCGTAGGCGAGGCCGTGGGAGAGGTCGCCTAGGTGGAGCACGAAGAGCGGCGGCTCCTTCTCGAGCCGCTCGAGGATCTGCGGCATGAGG
>JACQDU010000343.1 GCA_016200955.1 bacterium | reverse complement strand
TTCTCTCCGAGACGCGCCGCGGGCTCGGTGGCTCGGCGGTCGCGTAAGAGCCCGAGGGCTTCGACCGCGGAGGCGGAGCCTGGCGAGGAGGCGCCGGGGCGGCGGGCTCGGCCGCCGCGTTCCGGAGCTCCTCGTCTACCGGCGCCACGAGCGTCCGCGCGGCGTCGCGAGCGGGCCGCGCGGCTTCCTCGACGCCGATCCACCTGAGCGCGTCGCGCGCGCTCGCGGGGCGCAGGTCGTGCTTCTTCTCGAGGAGCCGCATGACGAGCTTCACGAGGTCCGGGGGAGCGTCGGGAGCCTTCTTCGCGAGGTCCGGGGGTTTCTCCCGCATGTGAGCGACGAGGATCTCCATCGGCCTCTTCCCCGCGAACGGCGGGGCGCCCGAGAGGGCGTGGAACAGCGTCGCTCCGGCGGAGTAGAGGTCGCTCCGGGGAGTGACCTTCTTCCCCTCGCACTGCTCGGGCGCCATGTAGTGCGGCGTCCCGAGGAGCATGCCGGGCTGCGTGACCTGGATCGACTCGACGTTCTCGTCGCGCCGCGCGAGGCCGAAGTCGGCGAGCTTCGCGACGCCATCTCGCGTGAGGAGGATGTTCCCGGGCTTCACGTCCCGGTGAACGATCCCCTGCTCGTGCACCGCGTGGAGCCCGGAGAGGAGGTCGATCGCGAGGGTGCGCGCGTGGTCGGCGCGGAGGCCCCGCTTGTCCTTCTCGAGGCGCTCGGCGATCGACTCTCCCTCGACGAACTCGAGCGCGAGGTAGTGGAAGCCCTGGGACTCTCCCGCGTCGAGCAGGCGCACGATGTTCTCGTGCTGGACGCGCTGGAGCGTGTGAGCCTCGCGGCGGAAGCGGTCGAGGAAATCCGCGTCCTGCGCGAGCTCGGGGTGGACGACCTTCACGGCCGCTCGCGTGCCGTCCTGGCCGCGCGCTTCGAAGACGACTCCCATCGCGCCCTGGCCGAGGCGGCGCGAGAGCTTCCACTCTCCGAGAGTCGTTCCCACGAGCGAGTCGTCGAGGGGTCGCGGCACCGCGACGGTTCTCCTGGTCTGGCTCCGCCCGGAGGAGAATGGCCGACGCACGCGCGGCGTGCCAGGGAGACGAGCCGTCGCCGCCTCGCGCGCTCCTCAAACTGGCGCCGCCGGGAGAGAGGCGGCATCCTCCTTCCGCGAGGCCGCGCGTGCCGATCGAGCTCCTCTGCCACTCCTGCCGCGCCGCGATCTCGGTGCCGAGCGGAGACGGCTCCTCGAAGACGCGCTGCCCTCGCTGCGGCGCGGAGATCGAGGCGCACCTGCTCCCGGGCGCCGCGAGGGCGAGCACGCCTTCGGTCGAGGAGGCGTGGTACGCGAAGACCGTCACGCACGAGGGTCCGCCGCCTTCCGGGCGGACGAAGGCCTTCGCGCTGCCCAAGCTCGAGCCCGACTCCCTCGCGGGAGAGCAGGCGATCGCCCTCGAGGTCGAGAAGGCCCGCGCCGATCCCAAGCGCGCGCTCGGGCGCTTTCTCCTCTTGACGGAGCTCGGGAAGGGAGGCATGGGCACCGTCTACCGGGCCTGGGACGAGCGCCTCCGGCGCGTGGTCGCGCTCAAGACGCTCCGGCCGGGCGACGTGGGGACGAGGTCGGAGCGCTTCGAGAGAGAAGCCGAGGTGATCGCGCGTCTCCGGCACCCGAACATCGTCGCGATCCACGACGCCGGCGAGATCGACGGGCAGGCTTACATCGCCATGGAGCTCGTCCTGGGCTCCTCGCTCGCGCAGCGGCTCGTCGCGACCGAGCGCACGCCGAAGATCCCTCTCACGAAGGCGCTCGAGGTCGTAAGGGACGCCGCGCGCGCCGTCGAGCACGCTCACGAGCAGGGAGTCGTCCACCGCGACCTGAAGCCCCAGAACATCATGATCGACCGAACGGGGAGAGCGGTCGTCCTCGACTTCGGGCTCGCGAAGCTGCGAGACCAGGGGTCGTCTCTCACGAAGACCGGCACGACCCTCGGCACGCCGGCTTACATGCCGCCCGAGCAAGCGGGAGGGAGCAAGACGATCGACGCGAGGAGCGACGTCTACTCGCTCGGAGCGACCCTCTACCACGTCCTCACGGGGAAGACGCCCTTCGAGGGAGACACCGAGTACAACGTCCTCGCCGCGGTCGTCATGAGAGAGCCCGATCCGCCGGGCCTCGTGAACCCGCGCGTCGCGGGCGACCTCGAGACGATCTGCCTCCGCTGCCTCGAGAAGGAGCCGGAGAAGCGCTACCAGACCGCGCGCGAGCTGGCGGACGACATCGACCGCTACCTCGCGGGAGACCCGATCGCCGCGAGACCCGTCTCCTCGCTCTCGCGGCTCCTCAGGAGGGCGCGGCGCCACAAGCTCACGAGCTCGCTCGCCCTCCTCCTCGTCCTGGGAGCCGCGGGGGGCGCGGTCGCGCTCGGACGGGAGCGCGCCCGGCTCGAGAGGAAGGTCCGGGAAGACGCGCGCGCGAGCGCCGAGCGCGCTCTCCGGGCGCTCGAGACGGAGCGAGCCCTCGCGCGCAAGGGAGGGCCGGCGCGCGCGCGGGCCGACGCGCTCCTCCTCCTGGGACTCGATGCCTACGAGGCCGGCCTCCATTCGAGGGAGCTCTCGCCGGACGATCCGGGCGCGCGCGCCCTCGCCTTCGAGGCCTCGATCGCCCTCGGCGAGGTCGCGCTCGAGGCGGAGCAATGGACGCTCGCGACGGGAGTCTTCGAGAGAGCGAGGAGCCTGCACCAGGACGACGCGCGCGCGCGCAAGGCGCTCGAGCGTGTCGAGACGGCCCGGCAGAAGCTCCAGGAGGAGCACAGGAAGACGATCGGGGTCCTCCTCGAGCGGGCCCGCTCGGGCACGCTCGAGGCCGCGGACGCCTACGACGAGGCGCTGTTCGCGCTCGTCGCCCTCCGCGAGCCGCAGACGGTCAAGCTCCTCGGGAAGGCCCTCGACGACGTCTCGGCCGCTCTCGAGCTGGCGCTCAAGAACGACCGGAAGGACGCTCTCTCGACGGGCCAGGAGAGGACGTCGAAGCTCGCGTGCGAGGCGCTCGGGTGGATCGGCCTGCGCGACGGAGCGACGCTCCCGCTCGCGCGGTTCCTGAGAGCCGTGCCGGCCTCGAGCCAGCTCGTGGCGGTCCCGCCGGCGCTCGCGCTCTGCCGTCTCAAGGGGAGCGAGGCCGAGGAGGCGCTCGTCCTCGCCCGGAACCGCTTCGGGATCGAGAGCTTCTTCTGGAGGCAGACCTCGCACGCCTTCGGGCGGATCGGCGGAGAGACGAAGCTCGACGTGGCCTCCGCGGACGGTTACTTCCAGCGAGCCAAGACGCTGCTCGACAAGGGCGAGCTCGACCGCGCGCTCGAGGACCTCGCGCGCGCGATCGAGATCGACCCGAGCGGGCCCGGCGCGTGGTCCATGCGAGGCGTCGCCCTCTACCGGAAGGGCGAGCTCGACGGAGCGATCGCCGACTCGACGCGGGCGATCGAGCTCGACCCCCGGTACGCCGGGGCCTGGGCGAATCGCGGCTCCGCTCGCTACAGGAAGGGGGAGCTCGACGCCGCCCTCTCGGACTGCTCGCACGCGATCGAGCTCGATCCTCTCCTGGCCGACGCCTGGACGAACCGCGGCATCGTGCGCGAGGACGTGGGCGATCGCGCCGGAGCGCTCGCCGACATGACGCGAGCGATCGAGCTGGACCCGAAGAACCCGCTCCGCTGGGCGAACCGAGGCATCGCGCTCCAGCGCCGGGGCGATCGGGACGGCGCGCTCGCGGACGTGAATCGAGCGCTCGAGCTGGACCCGCGCCACGCGAACGCCTGGACGACGCGCGGCTCCCTCTCGCAGGCGAAGGGCGACCTCGACGGCGCGTGCTCCGACTACTCCCGTGCGATCGAGCTCGATCCGCGGCAGGCGAAGGCCTGGACGAGCCGCGCCGAGGCTCGCGCTTTCAAGGGCGACCTCGACGGGGCGATCGCCGACTACACGCGAGGGCTCGAGCTCGACGGGAGCCGCGCGAATCCCTGGGCGAACCGCGGTATCGCTCGCTGGAAGCAAGGCGACGCGGACGGCGCGCTCGCCGACCTCACGCGCGCCATCGAGCTCGATCCCGCGTTCGCGGGCGCCTGGCTCAACCGCGCGAGGGTGCGCGACGGAAAGGGCGACATCGAGGGCGCGACCGCCGACTACTCGCGCTTCCTCGAGGCGGCTCCGCGCGATCCCCAGGCCGAGGTCGTGCGCGCGCGCCTCGGGGAGCTCGAGCGGAAGCGCTGACCCTCGAGGCGCGACGCTGGAACGCCCGGTTCGGCTCCCTCACGTCTCGTCCCAACGATGCGTTCCAGCACGGGAGCCGTCCGGGAGAGAAAGACGCGCGTCGTGACTCGCGACGCGCGCCGGGAGGCAGCGAAGACCACGGCCCGCCCCGAGATGCGAGCGCACCCTTCGCTCGCAGCAACGTGAGGGCCGAAGCTGGGCTTCCCCGATGCCTCGTCCATCCGTAGGTCGAGAGCATGGAGAGAACGCGAGACTTCGCGGAAGTGGCGATCGCATGCCGGTGCATCACGCCGGCACAGGCTCACAAGGCGCAGCGCGACCGGCGCCGCGCCGCCGCACGCCACCCGTTCCTCGCCGAGCTCCTCCTCGAGAGGGGCGCCATGAGCCTCGAGCAGCTCATGACCGTCATGCACCTGAGCGGCGGCTACCGCGAGCGCTCGCCCGGCGAGCCCGACTTCCGCTTCGGCGACGTCGCGGTCCGGATGGGCTACATCCCGCAATTCCAGCTCTTCGTGTCTCTCCAGGCGCAGCGCGACGAGGTCCTCGCGGGCGAGCCCCGCCGGCCCCTGGGCGAGATCCTCGTCGAGACGGGCCGCCTCACTCCCCGGGAGCGCGACGACGTGCTCCGGACGCTCCGGGAGCTCGAGGGCTCGCGCGCCGCCGGGAGAAAAACCGCGGACGCTCCGGGACCTCTCGCGTCTTCCTTCGGTCGCAGCCCCGACGCGACGAGGCGCCGCCCGTTCTCCGGGGTCCCGCTCCTCGTCCGCGCCGCCCGGGCCGGGTCGCTCGCCGGCCATTGTCTCCCTGGCAAGCGAGCGCCCGTGCGCGCGGCCATGGAGCCGGCGTCCATGACGACCGCGGACGTCCGCGCGGGTCTCGCGCGCGACGCGGCCGAGGACGGCGACCTCGAGGCGGTCCTCGTCGTGGATCGGGGCGGCGCGCTCATCGGCACCTCGACCGTGTCCGACCTGCGCGACATCGAACGGCGCGCGCCGCTCGGCCGGTGCATGGAGCGGCCCCGGCGCCCCGTCGCGGCCGACGCGTCCGTGCACCAG
>JACQDU010000342.1 GCA_016200955.1 bacterium | reverse complement strand
CTCCTGAGGTCGCGGACGATCGAGCGGAACTCGATCCGCGCCGCCGGGTCGAGTCCCGACGCCGGCTCATCGAGGAGCAGGAGCTTCGGGTCGTGCACGAGCGTCTTCGCGAGGAGCACGCGCTGCTTCCAGCCCTTGGAGAGCGTGCCGCAGCGTTCCTCGCGCCTCTCGCCCACGCGCGCGAGCTCGATCGACGCCTCGACGCGACGGTGCCGGTCGCGGCGCGGCAGCCGGTAGGCTTGCGCGAAGAACTCGAGGTGCTGCTCGACCGTGAGGTCCTCGTAGAGCTCGAACGGGTCCGGCATGAACCCGATCTTCGGCCGCACGCGGTCGGGCCGGAGCGAGGCGTCGTCGCCGTCGATCTCGATCGTCCCCGTCGTCGGCCTGTCCAGGGTCGAGAGGAGGCGCAGCGTCGTCGACTTCCCGGCGCCGTTGGGACCGATGAAGCCGTAGGCGGAGCCCGCCTCGATCTCCATGTCGATCCCGGCCACCGCCGCCGCCCGGCCGAAGTACCGCCACAGGTTCGTGACCCTGAGCACGCTGCCCCCGTCGTCGCGGAAGACTCTAGCAGCGCTCCTGCACGAGGACCAGATGTCACCCGTCCCGTCGCGCTCTCGCGTGACAGGCCGCTGGACGCGTGGACGGAGAGAACGAGACCACCGAACGCACCGACGAGCACCGAAGGGGTTCGTTCGATGCCCGTCCGTGTGCTGCGGGGGCCACGACCGGGAATCCCGTCTCGCGTCACCGCGCGAGCTCGACGACGTACTCCGAGATCGCCTCGAGCTCTCTCTCATCATCGATCTTCAAGGTCGGCATGTCCGTCCCCGCCTTGACCGACTGCGGGTCCTTCACCCACGCCTTGATCTTCGCCAGGTCGCCGGTCGCGCCGAGCTTCGTGATATCGCTGCGAGGTCCTTTCCCGTCTTGCCCGTGACAGGAGACGCAGCCTCGATTCGAGTAAGCCTCGCTGCCCGCGAGCGCGAGGGGCGAGAGCACGTGGCGCCTCGCTGCGGGGAGGGAGCGAAGGAACGCGAAGACGGCCCCCACGTCGGGATCCGCGAGAGGGTAGCGCGGCATCGCCTCGTGGAGCTTCCTGCCCGCGGCGTTCACGCCGTCCCTCAGCGCTCGTGCCAGCTCGCCCTGGCTCCACTTCCCGATCCCTTCGATCTCGTCGGACGAGATGTTCGACGCGAGGACCGCGGGCGCCGGAGAGTCGAAGCGCATGCCGCCCGACCAGCCCGGAGGCGCGGCCGCACCCTTCCCGCGGGGGTCGTGGCAATCGCCGCACCGGAGCACCTCCTCCGCGAGGTAGCGACCGTACTCGGCGGTCGTTCCGCGCGGAGGAGAGACGAGGCCCGCGGCGATCCCGTGGGGCGGGTGCTTCATGCGCGCGAAGGCGATCCTCCCCTCGAGCGTCGGCTCCGGGAGACGCGAGGGGCGCGAGACGGGCGCCGCGCTCCGCAAGTACGCGATCGTGGCGAAGAGGTCCTCGTCCGCGAGCCTCGTGTAGACGGGCATGGGAGCGCGGAGGATCCTCCCGTCGGGGCGTACGCCGCGACGGAGCGCCTCCTCGACCAGGCCGTCCTTCCACGCGCCGAGGCCGGTCGCCGCGTCCGCCGTCAGGTTGGACGCCCACGCTCGCACGAGAGGATTCGTGAGCTCCTTGCCGCCACCCAGGTCGTCACCGTGGCAGAAGACGCAGGCCACCGAGACGAGGTAACGGCCGCGGTCGACCTGCTCGAGCGTGCGAGGGACGGAGAACGTGCGCGCCTTCACCTTCGCGCGACGCTCGCTCCTCGCGTAGATCGCGATCGCTCCTCCGAGGACGGTGACCGTGACCACGGAGAGCACGACGAGGAAGACGCGGAGGGCGGGCGAGCGCGCGGGCGCTCCTCCCGCGGGCGCGGGAGCAGGCGCGCTCTCCGGCAGCGGTGCCGCCTCGTCTTTCTCCAAGGAATTCCTCCCGAGCTCCGCGGGAAGCTATCAAAGTCTCGCGCCCGTGGCTCGCGCGGCTCGAGTCTTCCATGCCACGACGAGCAGGACGAGGAAGCCGAGCGCCGTGAGCGGGAGGGCCCGGCGGAACGACGCGGGGAAGCCGACTCTCAGGACGATCTCGTGATCTCCTCTCGCCACGCGGACGGCGCGGAAGAGGTGGTTCGCGCGGAGGACCGGCGCGGGCTCGCCGTCGACCGTCGCGCTCCAGTCCGGAGAGAAGGCGTCGAGGAGCACGACGAAGCCTCCCGCCGGGGGAGCGGTCGCGCGGAGGACGACGCGGTTCCTTTCGTGGGAGACGACCTCGACCGGGCCCGGCGCCTCGCTCGTCCCCGAGAGCTCCCCGGGCACTTCCCCGTCCACGAGGAGAGCCGTCCGGCCGAGGAAGGGGCGCCGCGAGAGCATGGTCGCGAGCTGCCGCTCGCCCGGGACGGCCGTCGCCCTCGTCATGAGGTAAGCGCGCGGGAGCGCGCCGGCGAGAGGGTAGAGGTACGTCTTCCCCGACACGCGCCCGCCGTGAGACGCGAGGACGGAGCCGTCTTCGACGAGGAGAGGCACGGCTCCCTCGAGAGGAGCGCTCGTCGCGAGGTGAGTCGCGCCGATCTCGAGGAGGTCGAGCCTCGCGACCCGATCGAGCTCCCGGTAAGCCGTCCACGGCCCCGCGTCGCCGGCGATCGCGCGGAGCCACTCGTCCGTCGCTCGCGCGAGGAGCGGGTCGTCGCCTCCCGTGCGCTCGACGGGCTCCGAGAGAGGAACGACCGGATTCGCCCACGCGCTCGACGTGACGACGGCGAGGCGGGCGAGCGGCTCGCGCGCCACGGCCTCCGCGACCCGCGAGCGGCCGATCGCCTCGCCCCACGGCGCTCGAGGAACGGCGCGCTCCGAGAGGAAGATGAGCTCGAGGGGGAACAGGACAGCGATCGCGAGCACGCCGCGCCGCCGCCAGGGCGGTGGAGCCCATGCCACGAGAGGAACGAGCGCCAGGACGACCGTACCTCCCACGACGAAGGTTCGCGTGCGCGCTCCTCCGCCGAGCGGGAGCGGGCCGTCGAGCACGAGCGCGGCGATCATGATCGCCGAGCCGAGCGCAAGGCCGAGCGCGACCTCGGGCCGCGGCCTCCGGCTCCGGAGGAGCGCGTCCGCGCCGACCGCGGCGCACCAGGCGAGCCCGAGCGAGACGAGCCAGAGGAGGCGCGTCGGATAGCTCACTCTCCCGAAGACCGGGAGGAGATTCACCGCGCGCCCGAGCGGAGTCGCGGTCCCGCCGGCGAGCACGAGGAAGATCACGACGAGCCAGACGCCGAGCGGCCTCCTCCTCCGCGCGAACGCTCCCGCGAAGGCGAGCGGGAGGAGGAGAAGACCCTGGTCGTTCGACGTCTCCCAGGAAAAATTCCCGCGCAAGAGGTCGGGCAGCGCGAGCGCTCGCACGACCTCGAAGAAGCCGAGCGTGAGCTCGGTCCCGTAGGTCCGCGGCAGGTCCGCGCGCGCCGAGGCCCCGGCCGTCTCGAGCGTCGCGAGCGCGAGCGGCGCCAGGAGGAGAGATGCTAGCCCGAAGCCCAGGACGAGCGCTCGGGCGAGCCGGAGGCGGCGAGCGCTCGAGCGGAGCCCGCGCGCGCCGAGCGCGAGCGCTCCCCGGAGCGGGAACGTGAGGCCGAGGAAGGCCACGAAAGGAGGCAGGCCCGCGAGCGCCGAGAGCGCGAGCACGACTCCCAGCCAGAGCGCGGCGCGCGGGCTCTTCTCCTCGAGCGCTCTCAGGAAGAAATGGACGGCGAGCGGCACCCACGCGAACGAGCCGAGAGGAGCATCGGCGGGTAGAAGACGCGCTCCTGCGGCTCTCCCGCGGTCGCTTGCCCGTAGAGCTGCGTCTTCCAGAGAGGAAGCTCGCCCGCGCGCACGCTCTCGCGGTGAGTCGAGGCCGCTGGAACGCAGAAGACGAGCATGTCCGTCGGCCCGGCGAGCCGGACCGCCGGCCCCGCCGCGATCGTCCGCACCCACGGGAGCGAGACGAGCACGAGGGCCGCCGCCAGGGCCGCGCGTCTCGCCTTCATGGCTTGCCTCTCTTGCCAGCTCACCCGGACCATCCGTAACATGCGCCGCGCGAGAAGCGTCGGGGGAGGAATCCATGTCCGCGAAGAAGAACGCGAAGAAGGCCACGCAGCCCGCGAGGGCCACGAAGCCCTCCAGGAAGAGGGTGAAGCCCATCCCGGACGGCTTCCACAGCGTCACGCCCTATCTCGTCATCCGCGGCGTGCCGAAGCTCATCGACTTCCTGAAGCACGCCTTCGGCGCGAAGGACATGGGCCGCCACGAGCGGCCGGACAAGAGCGTCATGCACGCCCAGGTCAGGATCGGCGACTCCATGGTCATGATGGGCGAGCCGCAGGGCGACGTCGCGCCGAAGCCGGCCATGCTCTACCTCTACGTCGAGGACACCGACGCGACTTACCGTCGCGCGATCGAGGCTGGCGGGACGTCTCTCATGGAGCCCGCGGACCAGTTCTACGGCGACCGGAACGCCGGCGTGAAGGACTCCTTCGGCAACCAGTGGTGGATCGCGACGCACAAGGAGGACGTCTCCCACGCGGAGATGCTCAAGCGGATGAGCGCCGCGAGGCGCTGACTTCGAATCCGTCGCCCAGACCAAGACGCTCCTGAGCGCGCGCGAGACAGAGCAGTGTGGCCGTGGGCGACCGTAGGCTTGTAATGGGTGATCCGGAAGCCGTGTTTGCGCTGCGTGGGGCGACTTTCGTCGCCCTCGTGTTTGCGCTGCGTGGGGCGACTTTCGTCGCCCCCGTGTTTGCGCTGCGTGGGGCGACTTTCGTCGCCCCCGTGTTTGCGCTGCGTGGGGCGACTTTTGTCGCCCCCGCCCCCTAGGCCCGCGGCAGGACGACGGTCGAGAGCTGGTCCGAGATCTCCCGGAGCTCGACCGCCTTCTCCCGATCGGGCGTGCTCGAGGCGAGCTCGTGGAGGCGGATCGCGGCGTGGGCCACGACGAGGTCCTTCGCCTTGAGACCGCTCGTGAGCGAGTTCACGTCTTCGGCCATGTCGACGAGGTGGTCGCCCTTCCGTAGCACGATCTGGAAGTCGTAGTCTCGCCGGAGGAGCTGCTTCAAGGCGCGCCGGAAGCGGAGCACGGGGCCGGCGATCTTGTGGGACTGGACGATCGCCCAGACCGCCATGCCGATGCCGACGAAGATCAGGATCACGACGTTCAGGACGACGTAGTAGCCGAGGTCGTCCGCTTGCCACCAGTAAGTCGCCGTGCTCCCGCTCTTCCGGGCCGCCTCGACGTTGCGGACGAGGCTCAGGAAGATCACGTTCGAGAGCGCGACTCCCGCCACGAGGAGGGCGAGCGTCGCGACGTACAGGCCCGCGTAGGAGAGCTGGAGCTTCCAGTCCACGACGTAGGTTCGCTTCCAGAAGGCCGGCTTCGACGTCCCGGGAGCGAAGGGCGCGCTCCCGCGGAGGGTCGCCTCGAGCTTCTGCTTGTGCGCGCGCAGGGACTCGAGCTGGCCGTCCGCGGGAGCCTCCTCGTCCGCCCGGAGCGTCTCCGCTTCCCCCCCGCCCGGGTCAGCGCCCACGGGAGAGCCGGCTCGCGAGGCTCGGGTCGAGGCCGGCGGCCTTGATCTTCTCCGCCGTCGCCTCGTGGTCGTAGTCGAGTCGGACGCAGGTCCACTCCCACTTCTTGAAGTCCATGACGCCGAACGCGGTCTTGGGGCAGCGGTCGCGCGGCTGGCCCACGCTCCCCGGGTTGATCATGTAAGTCTTGTCGCGGTTCAGCGCGATCGTCTTCGTCTCCTGGAAGTTCGACTCGACCTTGTTGTTCCCGATCACCATGGGGAAGTGGCTGTGCCCGAAGAAGCAGAGCGGGATCCCCGGGTAGCTGTCCTTGAGGTGCTTGAAGCCCTTCGAGATCGCGTCGTTGTTGAGAAGGTACTCGTCGGGATCGCGCGGCGAGCCGTGGACGAGGAGGATCATGTTCTCGTAGAGCTGGAAGTCCGGGAGCTTCGAGAGCCACTCGGTGTACTGCTTCGAGAGCTGCTCCTGGGTCCAGCGGATGACCTCGAGCTTCTCTTCCTTGACTCCCTTGGCCTCGAAGCCGAGGACGTAGCGCTCGTGGTTCCCCTTGAGGGAGAAGGCCGTCCTCTTGTAGGTGAGGTAGGTCACCTCGTTCGGGTTCGCGTTGTATCCGATGATGTCGCCCAGGCAGACGATGTGGTCGATCTCCTCCTTGTGGAGCCAGTCGAGGACGACCTTGAGCGCCTCGAAGTTCGAGTGCAGGTCCGTGATGATCCCGATCTTCTCCGGCAAGGCCACCTGGTCAGCCCCCGATCATCTGCATGGCGAAGTCCTTGTAGCCGGCATTTTCCTTGGGCTTCCTAGTGAGAGCGTCGCGGACGAGCGCGATCAGGTCGTCGGGCGTCCACCCGGGTCGCCGGACGACCGCGCGCAGGTCCACGAACTCGTCTCCGAAGAGGCAGAGCTTGAGCTGCCCCGTCGCCGAGAGCCGCACGCGGTTGCACCGCGAGCAGAACGAGTGCGACTGGGGCGTGATGACCCCGATCGTCCCCTTGGCCTCCGGCCGCTCCGAGAGGCGGTAGTAGCTCGCCGGGCCGTCGTCGAGCCGCCCGACCTCGGCCGGGATCGGCTCGAGCTTCCCCAGCTCGCGCTCGATGCGGGAGAGGACGTCCGCGGCGGAGACGTAGTGCTGGGCCTGAGGGAGGCCGCAGTGGTCGAGCGGCATGAGCTCGATGAAGCGCACGGCGATCGGCCAGCGGAGGGCGATCCGCGCCATGTCCACGAAGTCCGAGTCGTTGACTCCCTTGAGGAGCACGCAGTTGATCTTGACGCTCGAGACGCCGACCTCGAGCGCGCGCTCGATCCCCTGCCAGACCTTCTCGATCTTCCCGCCTCGCGTGATCTCGCGGAAGCGGTCCGGGTCCTGCGTGTCGAGCGAGACGTTCAGGTGGTTCAGGCCCGCCGCGTGGAGCTCGTCCACGAGAGGAGCGAGGAGGATCCCGTTCGTCGAGAGAGCGATCCTCTCGAGCCCGATCTTCCCGAGGCCGCGCACGAGCTCGACCACGTCCCGCCGGACGAGAGGCTCTCCTCCCGTGATCCTCACCTTCTCGAGCCCGACGGGCACGAGAGAGGACATGATCGCCAGGATCTCCTCGTAGGAGAGGATCTCGGGCTTCGGCACGTAGTCGAAGCCGTCCTGCGAGGTGCAGTAGACGCACTTCAGGTTGCAGCGGTCGGTGATCGAGACGCGGATGTAGCGGATGCGCCGCCCGTACTGGTCCTCGAGCGGCTCCCGGCTCGTCGGCGCGGGAGCGGAGGGCGGAACGAAGGGCGTGCCTTCGCGCTCGTCGAGGAGAGGCAGAGGGGGCGGGGGTGAATGAGCCGGAGGCGAATTCACCCCACGCAGAAGAGGCAGGCGCACGGGAAGGCTCTCCTGGAAACCGAAGCAATCTAGCACGGACGCCGGGCGGTTTCCCGCCGGAAGGCGGCCTCACCGGAAGAAGACGACGACGATCGCCGCGTAGATCGGCCCGAGCACGAGCACGCTCCAGCCGAGGAAGCGGAAGAAGCCCGGCATCGCGACACCGTCCTTCTCGGCCATGGCCCGGACGAGCAGGTTCGGGCCGTTCCCTATGTAAGTGTTCGCTCCCATGAGGACGCATCCGCACGAGATCGCGGCGAGGACGCTCTCGGGGACTCCCGTCGTCCCGACTCCCGCGAGCGGCTGCGCGAGCGATCGGTTCGCGCTCGCCGCGCCTTCGACGAGGACGAGGTAAGTCGGGGCGTTGTCGAGGACGCTCGAGAGCGCTCCCGCGATGAGGAAGTCGCGGGCGGGGGTTCCGAGCGGGAGGTCCGGGCCGTGCGCTCGCACGAGCTCGAGCACGGGCGTCACGGTCGCGAACACGCCCGCGAACACGATTGCGACCTCCGAGAGGGGCTCCCAGTGGATCTCCCGCCTCCGCTCGCGCGGCGCGAGGGCGA
>JACQDU010000341.1 GCA_016200955.1 bacterium | reverse complement strand
GCGAGCGCGAGCGTCGGGTCGAGCTCCACGGCCCTCGCGGCCTGAGCGTACGACTCGTCGAACGAGCACGCGAGGCACCGCTCGACCGCGGACGCGGCGAGGCGGCGAGCCTCCGCGCGCCGCGCCGCGAGCGCCGGGTCGGCGGACGACCGGACGCTCGCCGCGTCGCCGCGAGGGCCCGTCTCCTCTCCTCGCCCGAGCCGCGAGACAGCGAGCGCCGATGCGACGCTCACGACTACGAGCGCGACGAGCCCGAGCACGACGAGCGCTCCGCGCGCCCGGACGCCGCGCTCGCCCGCCTCGAGCGCGAGCGCGAGCGCGCTCCCGTCCGCGTAGCGCGCGCGAGCGTCCGTCGCGAGAGCGCGAGAGATCACGGCCTCGAGCCAGCGCGGCGTCTCGGGACGGAGCCTCCTCACGGGGGTCACGCGGCCCTCGTTGATCCTCGTCAGGATCTCGAGGATGTGCTCGCCGTGGAAAGCCGGCTCGCCCGCGAGGCACTCGTGGAGGATCGCTCCGAGCGCGAAGACGTCGGCGGGAGCCGCGGCGGTCTTCGCGTCCTTCGTCTGCTCCGGCGACATGTAGGCCGCGGTCCCACGCATCTCGCCGTGCGCGGAGAGAGACGCGCTCTGCGCGGCTCCCTCCGGTCCTCTCAGGAAGTGCTTCGCGAGCCCGAGGTCGGCGATGAGAGGCCGCCCTTCTCCCGTGAAGAGGACGTTCTCGGGCTTCAGGTCGCGGTGCACGATCCCGAGCGCGTGGGCCCTCCCGATCGCGCGCGCGAGCGCGCGCCCGACCGCGATCGTGTCCTCGACCGCCAGCGGCCCGCGCGAGAGGCGCTCGCGCAGCGTGCCTCCCTCGATGAACGGCATCACGAGGTAAGGACCGTGCGGCCCGTCGCCCACGTCGAGGAGCGGGACGAACCCCTCTCCCGCGCCTTCGCTCCTCTCGTCGAGCAGCGCGAGCATCCGTCGCTCGCGATCGAACCGCGCGAGCGTCTGGGCCGACGAGACCTGCTTCAGCAGGAGCTTGATCGCTACCGCGCGACCGGAGGGGGAGCGGGCCCTGAAGACGGCTCCCATGCCGCCACGCCCAATTTCTTCCCCGAGCTCGTACTCCCCGAGACGCACACGGGAAAGCTACACGTTTGGTCTCGCCTTGGGAAAGGCCCGGGAGAGCTACGTCGAGAGAGACCGCCCCAGCTCGGCTCCCGCTCTCTCGAGGAGAGAGGCCGCCTCCGAGACCGCGCGCTCGTGGCTCCCCTGGGCGAGGTCCTCGAGCGTGAGCACGCTCGCGACGCCGAGGTCGAGCGTCCGCTGCCTCGTCCCGGCGTCGGTCTTCCCCGCGACGACGGCCGCGCGGACGCCGAGAGCGCGCGCTCGCGCGAGGACGTGGTGGACGACCTTCCCCTCGAAGGTCGTCCTGTCGAGCGCGCCCTCGCCCGTCACGACGAGGTCCTTCCCCGAGAGCGAGGCGTCCAGCTCGAGCGCCGAGGCGACGCGCGCTGCTCCTTCCGCGAGCTCCGCTCGCGCGAAGGCGGCGAGCCCGAACCCGAGCCCGCCCGCGGCCCCGCTCCCCACTCGCCGGGAGAGCGCCGGGTCGACGAGGTAAGCGAGCTTCGCGAGGCCGCGCTCGAGCTGGGCCACGGCGTCGGGGCTCGCGCCCTTCTGCGGGCCGTAGGTCCGCGCGGCGCCCCTCGCGCCGAGGAGAGGGTTCCTCACGTCGGCGAGGGCGACGAG
Organism: bacterium; assembly: GCA_016200955.1. Lineage (GTDB taxonomy): Bacteria > Planctomycetota > J058 > J058 > JACQDU01 > JACQDU01. The sequence continues at coordinate 2,019 of JACQDU010000341.1, read as the reverse complement.
GCGGGCCCCGCGGAGATCGACGCGCGAGAGGTCGCACTTCGCGATCCGCTCGAGGGAGCCGCCGCCTTCCGCGAGCTCCTCTCCCCTATCGTCCTGGAACCGGGCGCCGAAGGCGCGCGCGAAGCCCGTCCCGCCGTCCGTGGTCGCCGTGCCGCCGAGGCCGATCCAGACCTCGCGCGCTCCTCTCTCGATCGCGGCGAGAGCGAGCTCGCCGAGGCCGCGGCTCGATGCGCGGAGAGGGTCGCGCTCGCTCGCGGGGACGAGGGCGAGACCGATCGCGCGGGCGCTCTCGAGGATCGCTCGTCTTTCTTCCTGCAAGAAAGCGAAGCAAGAGGAGACGCGCGCACCGAGAGGTCCCGCGACCTGGACGCTCACGACCTCGACCGTCGCTCCCTTCGCGCGAGCGGCGTTCGCGAGCACGTCGAGCGTGCCCTCGCCGCCGTCCGCGAGAGAGAGGAGGGAGACGAGCGCTCCCGTGCTCGCGAGGCCGCGGCCCAGGGCTCGCGCGGCCTCCTCGCTCGAGAGGCTCCCCTTGAGCTTGTCGGGCGCGACGAGGACCCGAGCTTGGCTCACTGTCGGAAGATCAAGCCGGGACGGCCGCGACGAGGCGCTCGTCCGCGATCTTCGTCCCGTCCCTCATGCGGACGAGGCGCTTCGCGCGGCGGGCGACGCTCTCGTCGTGGGTCACGACGACGATCGTCACGCCCTCGCGGTTCAGGGAGTCGAAGAGGTCGAGGATCTCTTTCCCGACCTTCGAGTCGAGGTTGCCCGTCGGCTCGTCCGCGAGGAGGAGCGAGGGCTGGACGACGAGGGCGCGCGCGATCGCGACGCGCTGCCGTTCTCCTCCCGAGAGCTCGCTCGGCCGGTGAGTCGCGCGCTGCGAGAGCTCGACCTTCGAGAGAGCGTCGAGAGCGCGCGCCTTCCGGTCCCTCGAGGGAACGCCCTGGTAAGCGAGCGGGAGCATGACGTTCCCGAGCGCGTCGAGCCGCGGAAGGAGGTTGAAGGTCTGGAAGACGAACCCGATCTTCTTCCCGCGCACCTCGGCGAGGCGGTCGTCCGAGAGCGTGCCCACGTCGATCCCTTCGAGGAAGTACTGCCCCGCGCTCGGCGTGTCGAGGCAGCCGATCAGGTTCATCATGGTCGACTTCCCCGAGCCGGAAGGGCCCATGATCGAGACGTGCTCGCCGCGCTCGATGGCGAGGTCCACGCCCTGGAGGGCGCGCACCTCGATCCCGCCGAGACGGTAAGTCTTCCCGACTCCCCGGAGGTCGATGAGCATGGCGCGATTCTACGCCCTTCCTGCGAGCGCGCTTGACGTGACTCCGCCGCTCGACGAAGATCCGCGCGCACCGGCTCTGGGCGGATCCCGGCCGGCGAATGGGAGACAGCGTGCGCTTGCCCGCCGCCGCGGCTCACCTCGCTCGCGTGATCCACATGACCGGCCCGGGCTCGCTCGCTCGCACGGTCGACGAGGGCCGGCTCGAGCTACGCTCCACGGGGCCCGAGGACGAGGCCGTCCTCGGTCGCCTCAAGGCCCTAGCGCGCGAGGAGCGCACGATCGCCGAGGACGCGCGCTCCCTCGCGGAGGGACGGAAGTGGCCGCTGAACCTCGCGGGCCAGCCTTACGGTTGGGTGCGCCTGCGCGGCGACACCGCGAGGGGTGCGCTCCCGCGAGTCCTCCGGATCTTCGACCGCGAGGTCTTCGAGCTCGAGGGTTTCTCCCGCGAGAAGCACGAGGACGACGAGGTCGTCTCCCTCGTCCTCGCGACGCTCGACGCGAGGCACGCCGTCCGCGAGGCCCTCGCAGCTCTCTCTCCCAGGGACACCGTTCCCGGGGCCAAGTGACGCGACGGTTCCCGTTCACGGTCGCGGTCGCGGGCGGTCGCGTTCGCGGGCACCGTCACGGACGCGGGGGCTCGGCCACGGCGCACACGGACACGGTGACAGCACCGGCCCCACGTACCAGTATGGATTGACACCGGCCGGAGGTGCTGTTACCCTCGCGGCCAATAGGTGGAG
>JACQDU010000340.1 GCA_016200955.1 bacterium | reverse complement strand
GGTCATGATGGAAGAGTGCGATGCGATCGCCCGCGCGATCGGGAGGAAGCTCGCCCGACCCGCGTCGCGGACGAGCACTCCGGTGTCATGAGCGGTTTCCGGAGCGCGCTCGTCCTGGGGACCGGTCTCCTCGGGACCTCGTTCGCGCTCGCGCTCGCGAAGCGCGGGCTCGCGAGCCTCATCGCCGGTCACGACCCCGACCCTCGCGCCCGCGCTGCCGCCGAGGCGCGCGGCGCCTTCTCTTACATCGAGCCGAGCCTCGAGAAAGCCCTCGCGACGGGAGAGCTCGTCGTCCTCGCGGCTCCTCCGCGAGCGGTGCGAGATCTCCTTCCGCGAGTCGCCGCGCGAGGGACCGCGGGCCGGCTCGTGATCGACGTCGCGAGCACGAAAGCTCTCATCGTCCTGGCCGCCGAGCGTGCCTTCGCCGACACGGCCTCCGCTTTCGTGGGAGGCCACCCGATGGCCGGCGCTCCCTCGGGCGGCGCGGGAGCGGCTCACGCCGATCTCTTCCAGAACGCTCCCTTCGCGCTCTGCCCTTCGAGCGTCTCACCGCCCGAAGCCCTCGAGCGCGCGCGAGCGCTCGTCCTGGCCCTCGGGGCGCGCCCCCTCATCGTGGACGCTCGCGCGCACGACGCCGCCGTCGCGCGGATCTCGGCTCTCCCGCACCTCGCCGCGGCCGCGGTCGCGCTCGCGGCGGGGGAGGCTCCGGACGCCACGCTCGCGGAGAAGCTCGCGGCCGCAGGTTTCCGCTCGACGACGCGCGTCGCCGCGGGCGGTCGTGCTCTCTGGACGCAGGTCCTCCTCGAGAATCGGGACGAGGTCCTCGCCTCGGTCGCCTCGCTCAAGGAGGCCGTGGGCGTCCTCGAGGACGCGCTCCGTCGATCCGACGAAGAGGCCCTCGGAGAAGCGCTCGAGCGAGCGCGCTCGGTGCGCTCGCGCCTCGCGGGAGACGCGGACGCCGCGCGCGTCACGCTCGCCGACCAGGGAGGGCGCGCGTGAGCTCTCTCCCGTCGAGCCCGGGTGAGAAGACGACTGCTCGCATCGAGCCCGCGCGGGGCCCGCTCCGGGGCCGCCTCTCGGTGCCGGGCGACAAGTCGATCTCTCATCGAGCGCTTCTGTTCGGCGCTCTCGCGGAGGGCGAGCAAATCGTCACCGGCCTCGCGCCGGGCGCCGACGTCGCGAGCACGCGCAGCGTCCTCGAAGCGCTCGGAGCGAGGATCGAGCGCCGCGACGGCGGCCTCGTCGTGCGCGGCGACGGTGCGCTCTCGCTCCGGGCCTCGCGCCAGCCGCTCGACTGCGGGAACTCCGGGACGACGATGCGGCTCATGGCAGGCGCGCTCGCAGGCCTCGGGATCGAGGCGACTCTCGTGGGAGACGCCTCGCTCTCGCGGCGTCCCATGGAGCGCGTCGCCGCTCCTCTCAGGGCGATGGGCGCTCGCATCGAGACGACGGACGGCCACGCTCCCTTGAAGATGAGCAAGACAGGCAAGCTCCGCGGGATCGTGCACCGGAGCGAGGTCGCGAGCGCCCAGGTGAAGTCGTGCGTCCTCCTCGCGGGCCTGAGGGCCGAGGGCGAGACCACGGTCCAGGAGCCCGAGCGCTCGCGCGACCACACCGAGCGCCTTCTCACCTCCATGGGCGTCTCTCTCGACGACGCCACGAGAGGGCGCGTCTCCCTGAAAGGAGGCCAGGCTCTGAGCGCCGTCCGCGTGGAAGTTCCCGGCGACCTCTCGTCCGCGGCCTTTCCGATCGTCGCCGCTCTCCTCGTGAGAGGAAGCGACGTCGAGGTCGAGGGAGTCGGCCTGAACCCGACGCGCACGGGCTTCCTGGAAGTCCTCGACATGATGGGAGCCGAGGTCGAGCTCGGGATCGAGGGCGCCTCCGGCGGCGAGCCCCTCGGGCGAGTGCGCGCCCGCGGCTCCCGCGACCTCGAGCCGGTCACCGTCTCGGGCGATGTCGTCGTCCGCGCGATCGAAGAGCTCCCGGCGCTCTTCGCGCTCGCCGCCTTCGCGAAGGGCCGGTCCACGTTCAGGAACGCGCAGGAGCTCAGGAAGAAAGAGAGCGACCGGATCGCCGCGATGGCGCGCGGCCTCCGTGCTCTCGGGGTCGAGTGCGAGGAGCTCGAAGACGGCCTCGCCGTCGTCGGCGATCCCGGCCGCGCGCTCGCGGGAGGAGTCACCGTCGAGAGCGAGGACGACCACCGGATCGCCATGGCGCTCGCGTGCGCGGCGCTCCGCTCGAGGGACGCCGTCCTGGTGGCCGGCGCCTCGGCGGTGCAGATAAGCTATCCCGGCTTCTTCGAGGACCTCGACGACTTGAGGGGAGAAGAACGGCCATGAACCACGAAGACACGAAGGCACGAAGGACGACTCGTCTCGTCTTCGTGCCTTCGCGCCTTCGTGGTTTCCATCTCACGCACGCGAGAGGAGCGAGGAAGTGAGCGCCGTTCTCCCGCGACTCGAGCGTGACGAGTTCGACAGGATCGCCACCAAGGGCGCGACGGTGGCCGTGCATCGCACCGCTCTCCTCGATGGCTTGACGCCCGTCGCGGCGCTCACGGCGCTCCGGCGCGAAGGAGAGCCGTGCTTCCTCCTCGAGTCCGCGACGGGCGGCGAGAGGATCGCTCGCTTCTCCTTCCTCGGAGCGGCTCCCACGAACACGATCCACGACCGCGCAGGGAACGTCATGTTCCAGGTCGCCTCGACGGGCCGCGGGCACGACGGGGACGTCCTCCACGCTCTCCGGAGGAGCTGCCTCGCCGCGAAGGCCGTGCGGCCCGCCGGCCTCCCGCGCTTCGCCGGAGGATTCGTCGGCTTCCTCGGGTGGGACATGGCGCGCGCCTCGGTCGGTCTCAAGCGGCGCCGGCTCGACGTGGACGCGGCTCCCGCGGACGGCTTGCCCGACGCTCTCTTCCATCGATTCGACGACACCGTCGCCTTCGACCACCTGCGCGGGACGGTCGTCCTCATGGCGAACGTCGAGTGCGGCGAGCGGGGCGGCGAGGCCTGGAAGCTCGCGCAGTCGCGCCTCGACTACATGGAGGAGCGCCTCGCCCATGGAGCCGCCTCGGGCCTCGCGCGCCCGGCGCCGGTCACGCGCCGCTCCGAGATCAAGCCGCTCAAGCCGCGCGCGAAGTTCGAGGAGTCGGTCGCGGCGGCGAAGAAGCACATCATCGCGGGAGACGTCTTCCAGATCGTCCTCTCGCGCGGGCTCGAGCTCGAGACGGACGCCGCGCCGCTCTCGGTCTACCGCGCCCTGCGCGCGATCAACCCCTCGCCTTACCTCTTCTACCTGGAGACGGGCGGAGCGGTCGTCATGGGAAGCTCGCCCGAGCTCCTCGTGCGCGTCGAGGACGGGAGAGTCCACGTGCGTCCGATCGCCGGGACGCGCCGCCGCGGCCTTTCTCCCGAGGAGGACCGCGCGCTCGAGCTCGAGCTGCTCGAGGACGAGAAGGAGCGCGCCGAGCACCTCATGCTCGTGGACCTCGGGCGCAATGACGTGGGCCAGGTCGCGAAGCTCGGCACGGTCTCCGTGGACGAGCTCATGACCGTCGAGCGTTACTCCCACGTCATGCACCTCGTCTCGAACATCTCGGGAGAGCTCGACGCGTCCTTCGACCGCTTCGACGCGCTCAAGGCCGGCTTCCCCGCCGGGACCGTCTCGGGCGCGCCGAAACGGCGCGCGGTCGAGCTGCTGGCGGAGCTCGAGGGAGACGCGCGCGGCCTCTACGCCGGGACCGTCGGCTACGTGGACCTCGCGGCGACGAACGCCGCCGGCGCTCCGAGCGGCCTCGACACTTGCATCGCGATCCGCACGCTCGTCCAGCGGGGAAAGCGCGTCCTCGCGCGCGCGGGCGCGGGGATCGTCTACGACTCCGACCCATCGAAGGAGTTCGAGGAGACCGAGGCGAAGGCTCGCGCTCTCCTCGAGGCCGTGCGCCTCGCGGAGGAGGGCCTCCGGCCATGAGGCTCCTCGTCGTCGACAACTACGACTCGTTCACGTTCAACCTCGTGCAGATGCTGGGAGCTCTCGCGGGCGAGCGGCCGATCGTCGTCAAGAACGACGAGCTGGGCCCGAAGGAGATCTCGTCGCGCAACCCGGCGGGCGTCGTGATCTCTCCCGGACCCGGGCACCCGCGCGAGGCCGGCCGCACGATCGAGATCATCCGCGGGCTCGATGCGTCCATTCCTCTCCTGGGAGTCTGCCTCGGCCACCAGGCGATCGTGGAAGCCGAGGGCGGGAGAGTCGTGGGAGCCGGAGAGATCGTCCACGGGAAGACGAGCGAGGTTCGCCACGACGGCGGCCCCCTCTTCGAGGGCGTGCCGAGCCCGTTCGCGGCGACGCGCTATCACTCGCTGTGCGCCGACCGCGCGTCCTTCCCCGCGTCGCTCCTCGAGACCGCGCGCACGGCGAGCGGCGTGATCATGGCGGCCGAGCATCGCTCGCGGCCGGTCTACGGCGTCCAGTTCCATCCCGAGAGCATCGCGACCGCGTCCGGCCGGAGGATCCTCGCGAACTTCGTCGCTCTGTGCGCGAAGCGAGCGAACAAGCCCCTCCCGCCCGGCGCGGCCTCGCAGCCCGCCGGCGGCTTCTCCGCCCTCCTCGAGCGCCTCCTCGC
>JACQDU010000339.1 GCA_016200955.1 bacterium | reverse complement strand
CGGGACCGCCGGCGCGGAGCAGCGGACGTTCCGGGCTCTCCTCGCGACCGAGGGCCAGACGCCCGCCCTCAAGGCCGCGAGCGACGTCGACCTCGCCCTCGTGGCCTGCCAGGCGCTCGGCAGGATCGCGCTCGCCGGGGACGCCGTCACCGCGCTCGGGCGCTACCTCGCCGCCGAGGAGGACGAGGGCCGCGCCGCGGACGCGGCCGAGGCGCTCCTCCGGATCGCGCGCGAGCGCAAGGACACTCGAGCGACCGCCCTCGTCGAGGCGGCACGTGACCGCCGCTTCGGGTGGAACAGTCTGTTTTGGACCCGCACACGACGCTTCTACGCCGACGCGCCAAGCGCTCCCGCGCTGGCGCCCAGGACGGCGGCGGACTGGAACGAGCGTGGGCTCGTGCGGCGAGGGAAGGGCGACGTCGAAGGCGCGATCTCGGACTACGGGAAGGCGATCGAGCTCGACCCGCTCTCGGACCTCACCAGGGCGCTCGAGCTCGACCCTCGGTACACCCGGGCACTGATCAACCGCGGGAACGCGCGGCAGAAGAAGGGCGACTTCGAGGGCGCCGTCGCGGACTACGGGAAGGCGCTCGAGCTCGACCCGCGCCACGCCGACGCGTGGAAGGATCGCGCCCTCGCCCGCCTCTCCTCGGGCGACCGGGACGGGGCGGCCAAGGATCTCGAGCGCTTCCTCGATCTCGCCCCGGGTGATCCCGAGGCCCCGGCGGCCCGCGCCAAGCTTGCAGAGCTCCGCGCGCGGTGATTCGTTCTTCGCGCGCCATGACGACTGGCAGACCGCCGTCTCGAAGAACATCATCGAAGGCACGCAAGGCGGGGAATACTTGCGTGCCCGCGAGGAGGGAACGACCGTGGCCTGGAAGAAACCGTCGGAGGGCCTCGTGGCGAGGTTCCACGCGGCGTTGCCGAGAGACCGGCGATCGGAGAGCCGGAAGATGTTCGGCTTCCCCGCCGCCTTCGTGAACGGAAACATGTTCACCGGCCTCCACGAGGAGCGCATGATCCTCCGCCTCTCGGAGACGGACCGCGCCTCTCTCGCGGCGAAGGGCGCGAAGGCCTTCGAGCCCATGGCGGGCCGGCCGATGAAGGAGTACCTGGTCGTCCCCGGGAGCGTGCTCGAGGACTCGGCGTCTCTCGTGGACTGGACGGCCCGCGCTTTCTCCTACGCTTCGGGATTGCCGCCGAAGGAGAAGAAGGCCGCGAAGGCCAAGGGCGAGAAGAAGGAGAAGAAGGCCGCGCCGTCTTCTCCCGGGAAGAAGCGAGGGTGAGCCACGAGAGCCACGCCGCGCCCGAGCGGGAGTACGTGCTCGGAACGAGCCAGGACGAGCTCACCCGCCTCGGCTTCCAGCACTCCGTCTGGCGAGCGCAAGCCTGCGCGCTCTGGGAGAGAGCGGGCTTCGCGCCGGGCCACACGATCCTCGACGTGGGAGCCGGGCCCGGCTTCGCGACCCAGGACCTAGCCCGCCTCGTCGGGCCGGGCGGTCGCGTGATCGCGGCCGACATCTCGCAGAGATTCATCGAGCATCTCACGGAGAGCACGCGCCGCCTCGGCCTCGAGAACGTCACTCCGGTCCTGAGAGATGTCCAGGACCTCGACATCGAGAAGGAGAGCGTGGACGGGGCCTACGTGCGCTGGGTGCTCTCGTTCGTCCCCGACCCCGAGCGCGTCGTGAGAGGAGTCGCGCGCGCGCTCCGACCGGGCGCCGTGTTCGCGATGCAGGAGTACGTCGCTTACAGCTCCATGCGCCTCGCTCCACCGAGCGCCGCGTGCGAGCGAGTCGTGAGAGCCGTGATCGAGAGCTGGCGCCTTCGCGGCGGCAACTCCGACGTGGGGCTCGTGCTCCCCGGGATCCTCGAGAGAGCGGGCCTCTCGGTGCGCGAGCTCACGCCGATCTCGCGCGTCGCGCGGCCGGGCTCGGCTCTCTGGCAATGGCCCGAGGGGTTCTTCAAGAACTACGTCCCGACTCTCGTGGCGTCGGGGCTCCTCACGGAAGACGAGCAGCGCGCCTTCTTCCTCGACTGGAACGCTCGCGCGAGAGATCCCGACGCGTTCTTCCTGTCGCCTCTCGTCCTAGACGTGATCGCGGTGAAGAGGTGAGCACGCTCATGGAGTCGCGCACGATCGACCTCGACGGGCCGATCCACTACGCCGACTTCGGGGGAGAAGGCCCGACGCTCGTGCTCGTCCACGGGCTCGGCGGGTCTCACGTGAACTGGATCTCGTCGGCGCCTCTCCTCGCGAAGCACGCGCGCGTCCTCGCGCCCGACCTCCCCGGCTTCGGCCGCACTCCCCGGAACGGAAGGAGCGCCGCCGTCCTTGCGCAGGCGCGGATCCTCGACCGATTCCTCGAGTCCACGGGCCGCGCGATCCTCGTCGGGAACTCCATGGGAGGTCTCGTCGTGATGCTCGAGGCCGCCCGCCGTCCCGAGAGCGTCGCTGGGCTCGTCCTCGTCGATCCCGCCCAGCCGCGGCCCCGCAGCGGGCGCGTCGACCCCGCGGTCGCCGCCATGTTCGCGCTCTACTCCGTCCCCTGGGTGGGCGAGGTCCTCGTCCGCCGTCACGTCGCGCGCGTCGGCGCGCAGCGGCTCGTCGAGAACATGCTCGCTCTCTGCTGCGCGGACAGGAAGCGCATCGCGCGAGAGGTGATCGACGCTCACGTCGCGGTCGCGCGCGAGGGCCTGGACGGCCCCGGCTGGAGCGCCGCCTTCATCGAGGCCGCCCAGTCGATCCTCCGCCTCGTCCTCGAGCCCTCGCGTTATCGCCAGATGGTCGCGCGCATCGAGGCCCCGACTCTCCTCCTCCATGGGAAGCACGACCGCCTCGTGCCGCTCGCTTCCTCGGAGCGCCTCGCTCGCTCGCGGCCCGACTGGACCTTCCACGCCCTCGACGGGATCGGCCACGTCCCCATGCTCGAGGACCCTCCGCGCTTCACCGAGCTCGTCCGCGACTGGCTCGGAGGAGCCGGGAACGAGGCCGCCTCCGTCGCCGCGGCCGAGGGG
>JACQDU010000338.1 GCA_016200955.1 bacterium | reverse complement strand
GGTCGACCGCGTCTCGCTCGCCGTGCACGTGCTGGGAGGAGAGCGGCGCGCGTTCCAGAGCCACGCGGGGAGCCCGCGCTGCGCGTATTGCCACGAGGACGTGATCGGGAACGAGCCCGACCTCATCGCCTGCTCGAGCTGTGCGACCGTCCTTCACGAGAGCTGCTGGAGCGACAACGGGCGCTGTACCGTGCTCGGCTGCGCGGGGAAGACGCCCGAGCGCGCGCCGACGCGGTGATGAGAGGAGGCCGAGGCGGTATCGTAAGGGCAGCCCACCATGCCCGAACCCTACCTCGAGCGAGCGCGGAAGCTCCTCGCGTTGCTCCGTGACCCGGAGACGCGCGGGCGCGGGCTCGAGCAGGCGCGCGAGCTGGCTCACAGGACGCGGACGGGAGAGGAGAAGGAGCTCCTCGTGCGGCCCGTCGAGGTGGAGCCCGCGGCGTCGATCGACGTGCTCACGCTGCCGTCGATCTTCGCGCCGGAGGACTGGGGGCGGACGTTCCTCCGAGGTCTCCTCTCGTCGCGCGACCGCGACGCGTGGCGCGGGAGGGCCGTCGTCGAGGTGGGAGCGGGCTCGGGCTGGGTCTCGATCGCGCTCGCGCGGTTCACGCCGGTCGCGAAGATCTTCGCGCTCGACCTGAACCCGCAGGCGGCCGTCGCGACCGAGATCAACGCGTGGCTGGCGGGGAAGGACGCCGACGGCAGGCTCGTGGCCGAGAAGGTCGAGCCGGGAGTCTCCGACCTCCTCTCGGTGCTCGAGAAGCGCGACGTCGTCGTGGACCTCGTGTGCGGGAACATCCCGCAGGTCCTCTCGCCCGAGGAAGCGGCGCGAGCGCACGCGCTCATAGGAGAAGGCGAGCCGAAGGCGGCGCCGCGCGTCGCGGGCTCTCCCAAGACTTCCGTGATCCTCCTCGACCAGGTGATCAGCGAGAACGCGCCCGCGAGCGTGCTCCGCATGCTCGGCGACTACACGCCGCCCCGGGGGACGTTCGAGGACGTCCTCTCGCTCGGCCTGATCGCGAAGGTCCTCGAGAACGCCTTCCCTCGCCTGAAGCCCGAGGGAAGGATCGTGCTCTCGCTCGCGGGGAGGCCGGGGTTCGACGTGCTCCGGTGGGTCTTCGCTCGTTGGGGCTACTCGCCCCGAGTCCTCACGAAGGCGAGGATCCCGCAGGATCCCTCGACCGACATCACGCCCTTCGCTCGCGCCGAGGAGGCGACGGATCGCCGCTTCTCTTTCTTCTCTTCCAGGGAGTCGCGCGAGCCGATCTCCGCGCGCGATGCATGCGAGCGCCGCGCGCGCGACGAGCCCGTCTTCCACGACCTGTACGTCGTCGAGGGAAGACCCTACCGCCACCTCGCCTCCGACGGCGCGCGCCGCTTCCTCGGAGCGAGGAGGCTCCCTTACACTCAGGATCCGGGGACCGAGCTCGACGGCCTGCGCGAGGAAGCGAGCGTCTACTTCACGACGCACCTCCGCCTCCGAGCGAGGGCGGACGAGGTCTTCGTCGCTCCCTCCCGCGGCGAGCTCCTCAAGGCGATCGCGCTCGCCTCGACGGAGGCGGACGACCTGATCATCCTCGACAGGGCACTCGAGGCGCACGCCGCGGACTTCGCGCGCGCGGGTCGCGAGGTGCGCGTCGTCGACCCTCCGCTCGAACGCCCGCTCCACGAGGTCATGGCCGCGCGCAAGCGCGATCCCAAGAGCGCGGAGAAGCGCGCGCGCCTCGTCGTGGCGTCTCTCGGCACGCGAGAAAAACCCGTCTCGCTCGACCCGGAGCAGTTCCGCTCGCTCGTGGGAGCCTCTCGCGACAGCGGAGCGGTCCTCGTGCTCGACCGGACGTTCGCTCCCATAGCGAGCCTCAAGCGAGAGACGGACGAGGTCACGCAGATGCTCGATGGCCTCTGGAGGAGCGAGGGAGCGATCGTGACGGTCGACCTCGCGGAGCACCTCCGGCTCTCGCAGCCCGAGCCGGGGTTCCCGCTGGCGCTCGCGCTGGTCGGGCCGCACTACGGCTCCATGCAGAGGATCGGCGACGCGACGTGGTCGCGGGCGCCGACGGTCGTGCAAGCGGCTCACAGGCACCTCCTCTCGGTCCTGAACGAGCGCTACCGCGGCCCGCGAGGAGGGCCGAAGACGGACTCGGGCTCCTGGAACGACACCTCCGTGATCCCGCGCGAGTCGCGCCTCGCGGAGGAGGTCGCGCGCATGCCGGCTTTCACGGAGCTCCCCGAGGTTCGCCCCGGCGCGAAGCACCGGAGGATCCGCCTCGACTTCGGCGAGAGCGAGTTCGAGGTCTCCGACCGCCTGCGCTCGGGCTTGCTCGAGGGCCTCTCGACGCGCGACTCGAAGCGCCTCGACGTGGGCGCGCGCGAGGCCGCGGCTTCCTACTTCGAGCGCTCGCGCGGGATCGCCGCGGGAGCGGCTCTCGTGAAGCCCGACGAGATCGTCCTCGGAGCCGGTGCACAGGCTCTCGTCTCGGCCACGATCGCGGCGGCGAGGTCTCTCGGTGGAGGGCGGCCGCCTCTCGTGATCCTCCCGCGGCCTTTCTACGGCCTCTTCCCCGCCGTGATCGTCGCGGCGGGAGGAGAGCTCGCTCCCGTCTCGAGCGCGTTCGACTTCTACGGCCGCATGAGGCTGGACGAGGACGAGCTCCGCTTCCGCTTCGATCGAGCCAAGGGGAGACAGGCCGTCCTCCTCCTGGCCAACCCCAACAACCCGACGGGGGCTTACCACGAGAGAGGGAGCCTCGAGCGAGTCCTCGAGATCGCCGCGAAGCGCGAGGCGATCGCTCTCGTGGACGAGGTCTTCTTCTGCTTGAGGCACGGCGCCTCGCGTGCTTCGCTTCCGGGAGCGAAGCCGGAGCCCGGGTCGGCGCGGGCGCCCGATCCTCCCGCGAGCGCGCTCGAGATCGCTCGCGCGAAGCCGGAGCTCGCGCACAGGCTCGTCGTCGTCGATTCTCTCTCGAAGACCTTCGCCGCCGGAGGAGCGCGCGTGGGCTTCGCCTGGGCGAGGGACCTCGCGCTCCGGGCCGCGCTCACGGCGGCCGTCGCTCCTCCTCCTCCGGGCGGCGTCGGAGCGGCTCGATCGCAGCTCGCGGACTTCGAGGGCGACCTCGCCGCTCACGTCGGGTGGCTGAGAGAGCGGGCCCAGCGGACCCTCGCCGTCTTGCGGGAGCTGCACCTCGAAGCCATCACGCCCGAGGGCGGGCTGTTCGTCTCGGTCGACTTCACTCCCTTCGAGCGGCGCACGTGGGTCGGGACGGATATCTGGGGCCACGAGGCTCACGAGCCGAGGCCGGCTCTCAGCGACTTCCGGCGGACGCTCGCGGAAGCCGCGGGGCTCGTCGTCTCACCCGACTTCTGGTCGGGGTGGTCCTTGCCTCACAGGAGACTGGTCTTCTCCATCGAAGGGATCGACACCGCTCTCGTCAGGCTGAGGGCGTTCGCGACGGTATTGAGGTAGGCGATCAGCCCTGCTGACGGAGGAAAAGAGCGCATCGAGCGCACCTTCTCGGACGAGGTCATGCCGGAAGGCGCGCTCACCGGGCGCAGGTTCCGAGGTGTCGGTCTCTGCCGCGTCACACTTCGTGAAAGACTCGGTCATGGCCGTTGGAGGAGCGGCGCACACGGAAGGAGCGCGGGCGTCTCTCTCCGTCGCACCGACCTCTCCGGAAGATGAGTGGCACCATTCGGCAAGACTGACCGGCTTCCGGTGACCGGCTTCCGGTGACCGGCTTCGGTGACCGGTGACCGTGACCGGCTTCCGGTGACCGGCGACCGTGACCGGTGACCGGCGACCGTGACCGGCAACCGGTGACCGGCAAACGGAGCCGTTTGGCCTTGCGCTCAGCCGCGCAGCGCCGACCAGAGGATCCCCGGCACCTTGAGCAACCCCGGCTTCGTCTCGAACCTCGTGAGCTTGGGCCCCATCTCGTGCGTCGTCCTGTGCGAGAGAAACCACGGCGGCAAGGGAGACGTCCTGAAAGGCCCGCGGATCACGCTCTTCTGGGGCTTCTCGAACAGGAGGGAGTTGTGGACGACTCCTCGCCCGCTCTGGATGTTCTCGAGCGGGTGCCCGGGGAAGGCTCCCCACGTGGGAGAGATCAGGCCGTAGCCGATCGCCGGCCAGTAGTTGATCCCGATCGTCCCGTAGCGGAGGTCCGCGACCGCCCTGTCGAAGGCCGCGGCGAACGCGGGGTCCTCGAGGCTCCTCGGGTGCACGATCACGCAGCAGTTGAGCGTTCCCCAGACGACGTCGTTCAGGAAGCGCACGGCCTTCTCGAGGAAGTCGATCGGGTCCCTCGCCTCGAGGCCCGTCTCCGCGAGGACTCCGCAGAACGCTTCACTCTTGAAGCATATGTCGTCTTCCTTCGTGGACGGGACGTTCGGGATGAGAGTCCACGGCACGACTCCCTGAGCGCGCACTCCGAGGGGCTCGGCCTCGGGGTGAGCTCTCAGGAAGGCGTCGTAGCGCTCCTCGGCGCCCGGGTAGTACGCGCGCCGGCTCGGAGCGTCCCGGAGCCGCCGCTTGATCGCCGCGACCAGGTTCGCGCGCTCGCTCCAGCCGGCTTGCTGGATGAGGAGCTTCGCGGCGTTGCAGTTGAAGGACGCGTTGTTCTGGACCTGCGAGGCCACGTTGAGCGCGTGGAACTCGAGGTCGTCCGGCGTCCACGGGCCCGGCACGACGACCACGGGGCTCACGTTCCCGAGCTCGGAGGTGATCCGCTTCTTGCAGAGAGGCTCCTTCTTCCGGATCCTCTCCTCGCGCTCGGTGCCGGGAGGGCCCCAGACGATCATGTCGTGCGTCTTGTCGGAGCCCGTGATGTGGATCTCGTCGATCCCCGGGTGAGACGTGAGGTGCTTCCCGACCGCGGCTCCGCCGTAGACGACTCTCAGGAACCCGCCTTCCACGAGGGCGCGGAAGCCTCTCTCGATGAAAGGGCCGAGATACTCGTTGACCGGGTTCATCTTGAGCAGGCAGACCTGGTCTTCCATGAAGAGCTTGTAGAGGACGTCGGTGGGCCCGATCGCGGCGACGTTCCCGGCGCCCAGGACGAGAGCGACCTTGCCCGATTTCTCGGCGCCTCTCTGGTAGATCCGCGCCTGGTTCTCGCGCAGGTTCGCTTCCGTGACCCCGGGCTCCATCCAGACCTCGGCCGTGAGGCCCTTGAAGAGGAGCTTGTCGTATCCGCCCTCGGGGAAGACGCGCGCGACGACCTGGCCGTCCTTCCGCGTCGTGATCGGGCCCGGGATCCGGGGCGCTCAGTAGGCCAGGACATCTCCCAGGCTCTGCGCGAGGAGACGGAGGTTCCTCTGGATCAGGAGAGGACCTCCGAGCCACTCCTCGCCCGAGCGCGGATCGCCGGGGTCGAGGCCCTTCGCCTTGCACGCCGCCGCGACGGCCTCGGGAGCGACGGCCTCGTAGTCGCGCAGGAGCCGCTCGAGGAGCCGGATCCGGTCGGGGACCTGGAGGCGGGTCCAGCTCTCCTTCGAAGCCTGGAGGTCCTTGACGGCGGCGTCGAGCTCCGCCGTGGGAGTCTCGGGGTGAGCTCCCTGCATGGCCGCGGGCGACCAGGGGAGCGCCGCCGCAGGCTTCTCTTTCACGGTCTCGTTCATGGGAGATATCGTAGCAGGAGAGGGGCGCGCCCCATCAAGAGGCGCGGGCGATCCGGTAAGCTCCCGCCGCGAGGAGAGCCGCCGCGGGGAGCGTCACGATCCACGCGAGCAAGACCTGGAAGACGACCTTCCATCGAGCCTCGCCGTTCACGGCACCGATCCCGAAGAGCGCCCCGCACGAGACGTGAGTCGTCGACACCGGCAGCGAGAAGAGAGCCGCCGCGATCACGAGGAGAGCGGTCACGAGGTTCCCCGTGAACGCCTGGCCCGCGTTCATGGAGGTGATCTTCTTCCCCATCGTCTCGGCGATCCTCCTCGAATGGATGAGTCCTCCCGCGGCCATCGCGAGGGCGACGAGCGAGAGGCCGCTCTCCACTCCGAGAGCCCGACCCGTCACGAGGAGCGCGACGATCTTCGGCGCGTCGTTGAGACCTCGCGCGAATCCCACGGCTCCGCTCGAGAGGAAGTGGAGCGCGTCGAGGGCTCCCTGCGCCTTCACTCCCAGGACACGTCCCTCGTAGCGGCGCACGCAGACGGCCTCCGTCCCGACGCTCAGCTCGAGGGGCCGGAGCTTCTCCACCTGATCAGCGCTCAGCGTCACGACCGATCCGGGAGCGAGCGCGAGGATCGTCCCTCGCGGGACCGGCACGAGAAAGGCGCCCGGGCCGACGAAGAGGCACGTCTCCTCGTGGATCCCCGTCCGCCGGCGCACGAAGCCGAAGACCGTCGAGAGGAGCGCCGTTCCTCCGAGCGCGAGGATCGGGCTCACGACGAGCGGCACCGCGAACGACATGACGAGCGGCGCGAGCCCGAGGTCGCGCCCGCAGGCGACGGCTCCCGCTCCCACGAGCGACCCCGCGAGCGTGTGGGTCGTCGAGACGGGGAGGCCGAGCCGCGTCGCGAGGATCAGGACGAGCGCGCTCCCCGCGGCGACCGCGACCACGAACGCCCTGGACCGTGCGATCTCGTCCGGGACGATTCCCTTCATGCCGAACAGCGAGACGAGGGCCGCCACGCCGCCGGCCGTCGTCGTGAGCGTCGCCCACGCGATCGCCTTCCGGTAGCTCGCCGTCCCGCTCCCGTAGAGCGTCGCGACTCCCTTGAAGGTGTTGTTCGAACCGTTCGCGTAGGCGAGGAACAGGACGGCCAGCACGAGGAAGACGGCGCTCACGGATCGTTTCCGAGGAACGGCCTCCTCGTGCGGAAGGTCTGTCCGAAGATCTGTCGCGCGAGCGCGGCCACGCGACGCTCGATCTCGTCGCGGCACTTCCCGAAAGCCTCGCGGACCTCCTCGGGCGAGCCGCGGGCGCTCGCGGGGTCGTCGATCGGCCAGTGCTCCCGCTGCGCGTGGGGAAAGGCTCCCGAGGGACACTCCGCCGCCGCGCTCTCGCAGAGCGTGATGACGAGGTCCACGCTCCTCGGGATCTCGGAGAGGTGCTTCGAGCGCTGCTGCGAGATATCGACTCCCGCATCCTTCATGATCGCGACGGCGTTCGGGTTGACTCCCTGGGGCTTCGTCCCCGCCGAGAGAACGACCGTCCCCTCCCGGAGGAGCTTCCTCCCGAAGCCTTCGGCGATCTGGCTCCGGCAGGAGTTACCCGTGCACAGGAAGAGGACGGTGAGATCGGGCATCGTCGGCTCCGATTCCTTGCCCTTGCCTTGTCTCTCGGGGCAAGGGCAGGGGCAAGGATGTTGATGACATTTAGCATGCTCTCTTTCTCCGGCCATCGCCATGACCCCGTTGTCCTGACGCCGCGACTCGGGCATATTCCTCCGGCGTGAAGTGCCCGAAGTGCGGCTTCGAGAACAAGCCCGGCGCGGAGCTCTGCGCCGGGTGCAAGGCCGTTCGCTTCACCTCGGTCCTTCGCCCGACCGCGGCGGGAGCGAAGCCGACGGCGTCCTGGGGAGCGGGCGCTCGCCCGAACGAGGCGCCGGCGCTGACGCCGGTGCCGCAGGCGGCGCCGAAGCCGAAGACGGTCAAGCACACCGGCCAGACGACGAAGACGGGCAAGACGACCAAGGTGAAGATGGCGAAGCTCCCGCTGCCGGCGACTCCCGCGAGGCGCTCGACGACGGGCCACTTCCTCATGCGGGCGGGCGCTCCTCCGCTCGAGCTGAAGCCGGGCGAGAGCTTCACGATCGGCCGCCAGGCTTCCTGCAGCCTCTCGATCCCGTCCAAGAGGATCTCGCGCGTCCACGCCGAGATCCGCTGGGAGGACGGCCGCCCCGTGATCTCGGACAAGGGCTCCGCGAACGGAGTCTTCGTGGGAGGAGCCCGGGTCACGGACCACAAGCTCGCTCCCGGCGACGAGCTCGAGATCGGGCCCTTCCTGTGCGTCTACCAGTACGTCGATCCCGCGAAGCCCGCGCCCGTTCACGAAGCGGAGGCGCCGGCGGACCAGAGCGCGAAGACGGTCGCCGTGCAGGCGGACGCGCTCTCGGGGCAGATCGACGCGAACGGGGTCGCCGAGGTCCTCCAGAGCCTCGAGCTCGGGAAGAAGAGCGGGACGCTCAAGGTCTTCTCGAGGCGTTTCACGGGCTGGCTCACCGTGCACGAGGGCGTCCCGATCGCGGCCGAGGCCGGCGACTCCAAGGGATTCGACGCCGCGCTCGAGATCCTCGACCAGACCGCGGGCCGCTTCACCTTCGGCCCCGTCTTCAAGGCCGACGAGAAGACCATGAAGACCACGATCACGGGCCTCCTCCTCGAGTGGGGGCGGCGCAAGGACGAGCGGTTCCGCTTCGACTGAGGGAAGACCATGGCTCTCCCGAGAGCGTTCGCGATCGGCGTCGTGCTCCTCGTGCTCGCGCCCCGCGCGGCTTTCTCCCAGGAACAGACTTCCTGGAAGAAGCACTGCGACCAGGCCGCCGAGGCGTGGAAGAAGGGCAACCCGGCCGACGCCGACAAGGAGTTCAAGGCCGCGGTCAAGGACGCCGAGGCCTTCGGGAGAGAAGACCCTCGCCTCACGGACACCCTCAACAGCTACGGCCTCTTCCTCGTCGCGCAGCGCCGCCACGGAGACGCGAGGCCCGTCTACGAGCGAGCGATCGCGATCCTCGAGGTCGCGCGCGAGAAGGACACGAAGAAGCTCGCCGCGGTCGTGAACAACCTGGGCGATTGCCTGAAGGCCGCGGGCAAGCTCGCGGACGCGGAGGCGCAGTACTCGCGCTCGATCGAGACGCTCGAGAAGGAGCGCGGCCCCGATCACCCCGAGGTCGCCGGCAGCCTGGGCAAGCTCGCCTTGCTCTACCAGGAGCAAGGGAAGTTCGCGGAGGCCGAGCCGCTCTGGAAGCGCGTCCTCGAGATCGACGAGAAGGCGAACGGCCCCGACCACGCGAGCGTCGCCTCGGCGCTCAACGACCTCCTCCTGTTCTACGAGAGCCAGGGGAAGTTCGCCGAGGCCGAGCCCTACGCGAAGCGGATCGTCGAGCTCCGGGAGAAGTCTCACGGGAAGGAGCACGCCTCGGTCGCCTCGGCCCTCGTGCGGCTCGCGGAGCTCTTGCGACTCCAGGGAAAGTTCGACGAGGCCGAGAAGCTCGGGCAACGAGCGCTCGCCATGCGAGAGAAGGTGCTGGGCAAGGAGCACATCGAGGTCGCCCGCAGCCTCCACACGCTCGCTCTCCTCGAGAACGACCGGCAGCAGTTCCAGAAGTGCGAGCCTCTCCTCAAGCGACTCGATGCGCAGAAGAAGTACCAGGCGTCGGATGCTCACTGGAAGCGGGCCCTCACGATCCTCGAGAAGTCGCGCGGTCCGAACAGCCCGGACCTCGTGCCCGTGCTCAAGGGCTACGCCGTCTGCTTGAAGAAGACCGACCGCTCGCAGGAAGGCGAGAAGCTCGAGGCCCGCGCCAAGGCGCTCGAGGGAGACAAGCCGCCCGAGGGCGGGGAGAAGTGAGCCTCGGCTCGGAGCTCTTCTCCCGCTACTTCGACGACACGCACGCGAGCTTCCGCGAGGTCGCGCGCCGCTTCGCCAGGGAGGAGATCGCGCCTCACGCTTACCAGTGGGAGGAGGCCGGCTCGTTCGACCGCGAGCTCTACCGGAAGGCCGCGGCCGCCGGCGTCCTCGGCGCGGCCTTTCCCGAAGACCTGGGCGGCGGCGGCGGAGACATCTTCCACGCGATCGTCGTCGGAGAAGAGCTCCCGCGAGGCGGCAGCACGGGAGTCGCGGTCGGCCTCGGCTCCCTCGCGATCGCTCTCCCGCCGATCCTCGCTCTCGGGACGGAGGAGCAGAAGCGGCGCTTCGTGCCTCCCGTGCTCTCGGGGGAGAAGATCGCCGCTCTCGCGATCACCGAGCCGGGAGCGGGGAGCGACGTGGCTTCTCTCACGACGCGGGCCGCGCGCGACGGCGACTCTTACGTGCTCTCGGGCTCGAAGACTTTCATCACGTCGGGCGTGAGGGCCGACCTCGTGACGGTCCTCGCGCGCACGGGAGAGGACCCTCACGGCGGTCTCACGTTCTTCGTCGTCGAGCGAGGAACGCCCGGCTTCACCGTCTCGCGCGCGCTCGAGAAGACGGGCTGGTGGGCCTCCGACACCGCCGAGCTGTCGTTCGACTCCGTGCGCCTGCCGCTCGAGAACCGCCTCGGCGACGAGGGCTCGGGCTTCCTCGCTCTCATGAAGAACTTCGTGGGAGAGCGCCTCATGCTCGCCGTGAACGGCCACGCGCTCGCCGAGATCTGCTTCGAGGAAGCGCTCGCCTATTCGCGGAAGCGCCACGCCTTCGGCCGGCCGATCGCCGGCTTCCAGGTCACTCGCCACAAGCTCGCCGACATGGCCACGAAGATCGCGACGGCCAAGGCCCTCACTTACGCTTGCGCCGACCGCGTGAGGCGAGGAGAGCCCGCGACCTTCGAGGCCGCCATGGCCAAGAACCACGCCGCTCTCGTCGCTCGCGATGTCACCTGGGAGGCCGTCCAGATCCTGGGCGGCATGGGCTACATGAGAGAGAGCGTCGTCGAGCGGCTCTCGCGCGATGCGAGGCTTCTCCCCATCGGCGGCGGCACGCAGGAGATCATGCGGGAGATCATCGCCAAGGGGCTCGGTCTCTGAGAGGAGCCGTTGTCGCCCTCGTACGCGCCTTACGTCCCTGAAGGGATCCAAGGGGCCGCGAGCCGAGCCCTGCGCTCCGACCGTCTCCCGCGGGCACACCGTGCACGCCCGGTCCAGCACGACGGGTTCGTGCGCATGGGCGCGACACCCTCGCGGAGCGCAAGAGGGTCCGCTGACGGCGTCGGCCGTTCGACTCGATGGATGGCCGTCCGGGAAGAACGACGTCCCCCCGGTTCAGACGAGCGCGGTGAGACGGCTGCCCGGAGGCGCGCCGACCGGTCGGACCCGGCGAGCCACCGGCGATCGCCGTCGCACGAGGCTACTCGAGCGTAGAGCCTTTACGACGATGACGGGATTGAAGGGAAGAGCGACGGTGGTTCCGGCGCTTGCGAGCGCTCGCGGCGTTGGGCACTTCCCGTGCACGCCCTCGAGCGTCCGACCACGGTGCGACGTGCCTCGCCACCCGGTGGACGTGAGAGGAAACGATGGGGTCTTTTCTTCTCGAGGGCGCGCGGCGGCGCGCCGGCGGCGCGCTGCCTCGATGCATGGCCGTGGCGCTCGCCGCGGTCTTTTCCGGATGCGGTCTCAACGCGGGCAATTCCCAGGGCGCGGCCCCGGGAGCCGCCACTCCGATCGCGACGACGCCGGGCGGCGGGCAAGCGACCCCTCCGGTGCATGCCGTCCCGCCAGCGCCGTCGCCGCCGCCGGACCCCGCTCCGGTGATCCCTCCTCCGCCGCCCGTCACGACTCCTCCGCCACCCGTCGCGCCTCCGCCGGCACACGGCCTCGACTGGGTCACCGTCTCGAGCGAGACGACCACGCCTCACGGGTTCTCTATGTGGCCTCGCCTCGCCGCCTTCTCCGACGGGAGCTGTGTCGTCGCAGGCGAGTACATGGGCCCCGTCACCTTCGGCGCCACGACTCTCCCGTCGCCCGCGGACACCGGAGCGGCCGGGAACCAGGCCCTCGTCCGGTACAAGCCGGACGGGTCCGTGGACTGGGCCAAGGCCGCCGTCGGAGGAACCGACTCCCACGTCTCGGTGGACGACGTCGCGACGTTCAGCGATGGAACCTGTGTCGTGGTCGGCACGCTCTATGGCACGGCTCCCTCACCCCAGGGTCCCGGGACGGCCATCTTCGGCTCCGGCGTCTCTCTCTCGGGTCAAGGGATCTACGTCGCGCGTTACGGTTCGACCGGCGACTGCCTGGGAGCGACGCTCTACGCCGTCGGCGACACCCTGACGATGGTCGTCGCCGGAGTCACCACTCCGGTCTTCGTCGTCGACGCCGGCCACATCTTCGTTCAGGTGTGCACCTTTGCCGACGGGAGCTTCTCGGTCTCGGGTCAATTCAACGGGACGGCGACGTTCGGCGCCTTCTCGGTCTCGCGGCCGTACGGCGGCGTCAGCGGCCCGCCCGTCCAGGACATGTTCGTGGCCCACTTCGGAGCCGACGGCACTCCGGCCTGGGTGACCCAGGGAGGCGGGACCGCCGCCGGCAACGCCTTGGTTTGGCCGGACGCCCTCGCGGCTTGCTCCGACGGGAGCTGCATCGTGACCGGGCAATATTCGGTGGGCTCGGACTACAGCGGGAGCTTCGCGTTCGGCAGCGCGACGCTCACGGCCCCGGCGGCGGGCGCGGCCGACGGCTGGATCGCGAAGCTCAGCGCCACGGGGAGCTCTCTCTGGGCCAAGCGGACGACGATCGTGACGCCGACGCTTCCGGGAGGGTCGTCCTATTGCTGGCCCCGTGCCGTGAGCACGCTCGCCGACGGTGGCTTCGTCCTGAGCGGGGGTTTCATGGGAAGCGAGGTCACGTTCGGCATCGGCGAGGCTCACGAGACGACGCTCGCCTACGCTTCGGGACCGGCGCACATCGACACGTTCGTCAGCAAGCACAACGCGGACGGGACGCTCGCGTGGGCGACGAGCGCGCCCGCGTCGCCGCTCAGCTTCCCCAACGGAATCGCCGCTTTCCCCGACGGGAGCGCCGTGATCGCCGGCAGCTTCTACTCGAGCGTGAGCTTCGGTCCCGACCACACGGAGACGGGCGTCGGCGCTTTCTTCGCGAGGATCGGCAGCGACGGCACCTTCCTCTGGTCGAAGAGTCACGGCGGGAGCGGCTGCGGAGTCGCCGCGCTCGCGGAGGGCGCGTTCCTGTTCCTCGGCACGAACCCCTACGGAGCCGTGACGACCCTCGGCGCGGGAGAGCCCCACGAGACGACGCTCCCGGTCTCCTCGAGCACGGAGGTCTTCGTCGCGAAGTACTTCGACTACTGAGCCCGGTTGAGGGCGCCGACCGGCGGGTGCTCGCGGCCGCACGTCCGCGAGCGCCGCCGCTCGTGTCTCCGTCTCGCGGGCCCGCACGGGAACGCTTCCAGGATCGAGGCGAGCACGACATGAAAAGCAGAGCGTGCTGTGTAGACTACGGCCTGGAGCGCTCATGGACGCGAGCTCCGAGCGGGAGACCGAGCCGAGGCCGCAGGCCCTCGAGGCGAGCGGTGCTCCCAAGAGGATCGGTCCCTACGAGGTGCTCGACCGGATCGGCCATGGAGGGGCAGGGGTCGTCTTCCGCGCACGCGAGGCGGGCGCCGAGGGGGCCGCGACCGTGGCGATCAAGGTGCTCACGGCCAGCTCGGAAGCCGCGCTGCTGCGCTTCGAGCGCGAGCGTCGCTTGCTCCGCAGCCTCGGCTCCGTCGAAGGATTCGTCCCCGTCGTGGACTCGGGGACCTCCTCGCACGGGCCTTACCTCGTGATGCCGCATCTCGGCGCGGGCACGTTGCGACAACGTCTGTCGCGCGGCCCACTCCCGATCGGAGAGGCGGTCGGTCTCGGGATCTCCCTCGCGACCGCCATGGGGCGTGCGCACGCGCTCGGGATCGTGCACCGGGACCTCAAGCCCGAGAACGTCCTCTTCTCCGACGACGGCCGGCCCCTCGTCGCCGACCTCGGGCTCGCGAAGCACTTCCGCCGAGACCTCGTGCCCGGCGCCAGCATCGACCTCACGGCAGACGGCAAGTTCCTGGGGACCCCGGCCTACATGGCGCCCGAACAGATGCGCGACTCGAGCAGCGTCGGCCCTCACGCCGACGTCTACTCGCTCGGAGCGATCCTGTACGAGGCCCTCGCCGGCAGGCCGGTCTTCGACGGAACGCCGCTCGAGGTCATAGATCGCGCGAGGAGCGGCTCGAAGCGGCCCCTCGAGGAGCTTCGAGCGGAGGTCCCGCGCTGGCTCGCAGGAGTCGTCGCGACCGCGCTCGCGCGGAACGAATGGGAGCGTTTCCCGGACGCACGCTCTCTCGCCTCGGCGCTCGAGGCGCGAGAGAACGGCGCGGCGGCGCGCCCGGCCGAGGAGAGGACCGGCGAGCCGGCCAGGCGTGGCGGCACCAACATCCCGCCCGACGCCACGACGTTCGTCGGGCGCCGGGCCGACCTCGAGGCTCTCGACGGCCACTTTGCCCGGGGCGTCCGGCTGGTGACGATCGTCGGGCCGGGAGGCACGGGCAAGACGCGGCTTGCCCGGCGGTACGCCGCGCGCCACCTCGACGCGTGCAGGCTCGAGGGCGGAGCATGGCTCTGCGACCTGGCCGAGGCTCGCGACGTCGCGGGCATCCTGGCGGCCGTCGGCTGCTCCCTCGAGGTCGCGCTCACGAGCGCCGACACGGTGGGCCAGCTCGCGATGGCGATGGCCGGGCGAGGGAAGCTCCTCGTGGTCCTCGACAACTTCGAGCAGCTCGTCGAGCACGGACCGGCGACTGTCGCGCGCTGGATCTCGGCCGCTCCCGAGGCGAGGTTCCTCGTGACCTCGCGCGAAGCCCTGAGGCTCGCCGGAGAGGTCACGCACGAGCTCGGCCCGCTCTCGCTTCCCGGCGATCACGAGAGCAGGGTCCTGGAGTCCGAGGCCGTGCAGCTCTTCCTCGAACGGGCACGGGACGCGCCGCACTTCCGGCTCGAGTCGGCCGATTCCCGCGTCCTCGCGGAGATCGTCCGGCGGCTCGACGGAATGCCGCTCGCGATCGAGCTCGCCGCCGCTCGCGCCAGGGTCTTCGCGCCCGCGGAGCTCCTCGAGCGCCTCGATCGCCGCTTCGAGCTCATGACGCGCGCGCCGCGGGGCACGAGCCTGCGGCACGCGACTCTCGGGAACGCCATCGACTGGTCCTGGAACCTGCTCGCACCCCACGAGCAGGCGGCGCTCTCGCAGATCGCGGTGTTTCGCGGGGGCTTCACGGTCGAATCGGCGGAAGCCGTGCTCGACCTCTCCGCGTTTCCGGGCGCCCCGTGCGTGCCCGATGTCGTCCAGGCGCTGTGCGAGAAGTCGCTCGTGCGAGTCACCGGGATCTCGCCCGCGACGGGCAACCTCCGCCTCCGGCTGTTCGAGAGCATCCGCGAGTACGCCCAGGAGAAGCTCGAGGAGTCCGCGAGCGCGGAGGCGGCGTTCGAGCGTCACGCCGCTCACTTCCTCGCTCTCTGTGGCGCGTGGGCTGCGGCCGTCCACGCGCACGGCGGAAGCCAGCGCATCCTCTGCCTGGCCGACGAGCGCGACAACCTCCTGGCCCTCCACGAGCGCGCGCTCTCGGGCAACGCTCCGCCCGAGAGGCGTGCCCGGGAAGCGCTCGGAGCCGCGCTCGCGCTCGAGCCGGTCTACCGGACACGAGGTCCGCTGGAGGCGTTCGTGGGTGTCCTCGACTCCGCGCTCGCCGTCGCGGAGGGCCTCGGCGCGGATGCCGCGCGCGCGCGCACGCTCCTCGCGAGAGGAGAGGCACGCAGGCTGCGCGGGCTCCTCCCGGAAGGGCGCGCAGATATCGAGCGTGCGCTCGCGATGGCGTCCGAGCTCGGCGACGACGCGCTCGAGCTCCAGGCACGGCACAGCCTGGCGCTCGGGCGCATGGACGAGGGCCGGACGGACGTCGCCCTGGAGATGCTCGAGCAGGACCTCGGCCGGGCGCGCGAGCGGGGCCTCCTGCGCGTCGAGGCGAAGGACCTCCACGCGCTCGCGAGCCTGCGTGCCGACGTCGGATCCGCGACCGAGGTCCGCTCGATGCTCCATCGAGCCCTCGAGATCTTCCGGGATATCGGCGATCGCCGCTCCGAGGGGGCGGTCCTCGGAACGCTTGCCCTCGTGTCGAGGTCGCACGGACGCCAGGACGATGCGCGGCGGGAGCTCGAGGACGCGCTCGTCGTGGCGAAGGACTCGATGGACAGACGGACCGAGGGAGTCATCCTCTCGGGGCTCGGGACCGCCGCGCTCGATGAAGGCCGGCTCGCCGAGGCGCGCGCTCGCTTCGCGGCGGCCAGGGAGATCGCTCGCGAGACGGGCGTCCGCGACGAGTGGCGACCCCTGTGCGGCGAGGCGAGGGCGTATCTCGACGAGCGACGCCCGGACGAGGCGCGGCGCCACCTCGAGAGCGGACTCGCGGTCGTCCTCCGGAGCGGGAGCCGGTACACGAACGCGGTGCACCGCTTCCTGCTCGGGACCGTGGCCCATGCCGAGTCTCGATTCGACGAGGCGCGCGCGCACTACGAGGCCGCGCTGGCCGACCTCCCGGGAAGGAGCGTCCGGAGTCTCATCGTGCT
Source organism: bacterium (assembly GCA_016200955.1). Lineage (GTDB taxonomy): Bacteria > Planctomycetota > J058 > J058 > JACQDU01 > JACQDU01. Next base: position 11,415 of record JACQDU010000338.1, on the reverse strand, counting down.
CTATCGGGCCCACCTCGCGGCGGCGGACGCGGCGCTCGGAGGCATCGATCGGGCACGCGTCGCGCTCGACGAGATCGCCCGCGACATCGCGCCCCGACGGGACGCCTTCGAGGAGGCCATGCTCTCGATCCTGCGAGGCTCCATCGAAGCGGATGAGAGCCGCGTGGCCGGGACCGCCACGGCCCGCGAGCAGCTCCTGGCCTCGGCACGGACGCGGGCCCGGGAGGTCGGTGCGGGAAGCCCGTCCGTCGCGAGCCGGTCCAGCGACATCCGCTTCGCGCTCTGGCTGCTCGAGCTGGCTCTCGAGCGGGCGATGTCCCCGGAACGGGGCAAGGGTTAAGCTCGGGCGCATGGACGCGGACCGCGCACGCTCGACCCTCGAGACCTTCGACCGGGCGACGCGCGCCCGTCTCGAGTCCTGCCCCGAAGGCGAGCGACTCTCGACGCTCGTCGAGCTCGCGCGCGTGCTCCGGGCACTCGGCTCGCGCGAGGCGGCCCCGATGCTCCGCGAGGCCCTCGCGCTCGCGGAGGCCCGGGGAGACGAGGCGGCGAAGCGGCGGGTGCTCGTCGAGCTCGGGGGTCTTCTCACGGGGAGCGGCGATCGGCTCGAAGGCCGGAGCTACCTCGAGCGCGCGCTCGAAGCCGGAGCCGGCGCGACCGACGCGGCGGCGAGTCGGGACGTTTCCCTTGCCCTCGCCGAGCTCGCCGCGTCCCGGGCCGAGGAGGGCCAGCGGGAGGGCGCCGCCACCGACCTGGAGCGCGCGCGATCCACGCTCCCCGAGCACCCGGAGCTCGAAGCGAGGATCGAGCTGCGGGCCGGCGACGCCTCGGCGGCATGCGCCGACCACGTCGAGGCGCGCGCGGCGTACCGACGCGCGGAGGCGGCTCTTCCCGCGGTGAGCGATCCGATCGAGCGCGCGGCGATCGAGCTCGCGCTCACCGATCGTTCCGAGCGCCCGGAGGCGGAGGTCTTCTCGGCGAGCGAGCTCGCGGGCTTCGACCCGAACGATCTCGTCGACCTCCTCGAAGCGAGCCTCGCGATCGCTCGCGCCCCGGCCAGGCGCCGGCACGCGGTCGCGGCCGAGGCCGCGGTGGCCCTCACCGGAGCCGCAGGGGGACGGATCCGGTCCGGCCGCCGCACCCTGGCGACGATCGGGTCGTTCGCCGCGAACGAGTCGCTCTCCGTGAGCGTCGCTCGGGAGAGCGTGACGCTCGAGATCGCGCCCCGAGAAGGGCGGTGCTTCGGGAAACGCGAACAGCTCCTCTCGCGGGCCATCCTCGCTTACGTGTCGGTGCCGCAGGAGCACAGGGCGGCCTCGCCCCAAGTCCTCGCCCTGCTCGAGCGGGTCATCGCCGCGGGGATCGACCTCGACGAGCTCGTGGCCGTGGCGACCGACTTCGCCGTCGAGGCGACGGGCGCCGAGCGCGGGCTCATCCTGCTCCGCGAGCCGGGGGTCCGCCTCGGGTTCCATGCCGCCCGGGCTGCCGGTCGAGACCTCGTCGATCCCGCGCGCATCGCCAGCCGTTCTCTCGTGAGAGAGGTCTTCCTCTCCGGGCACGCTCTCCTCCTCGCGGACGCCCGGAGCGACCCCGAGCACGGGAAGGCGGAGAGCGTCGGCCTGCGCGGGCTGCGTTCCGTCCTCGTCGCCCCGATCGTCGATGACGGAGACGTCCTCGGAGTCCTTTACCTCGACGACCCTGGCCACGTCGGGCGCTTCGGGACCGACGAGCGCGAGCTCGCGGTCGGCTTCGCCGCGCTCCTCGGGGGACCGATGCGGACGGTGCTCGAGCGACGCCGGCAGACCACGGCGGTCGAGAGGGCGAAGCTCGCGCTGGCTTCCCGCGCGAGCCGGCCGCCGACCCGTCACTCCTGGGACGAGATCGTCGGGCGGAGCGCGGCGATCGGAGACCTGCTCCTTCTCCTCGACCGGGCGAGCGACGGCGAAGAACCGGTGATCCTCTGTGGAGAGCGCGGTACGGGAAAGAAGCTCATCGCGCAGGCGCTGCACCGCCGCGGACGGCGCTCCGGGGGACCGTACGTGGTCCTCGCCTGCACGGCCGTGGCGGACGCGCTCGTCGTGGGACGGCTCCACGGGTTCAAGACGCAGCCCGGCGCGTTCGAGCGCGCCCGCGGGGGCACTCTCCTCCTCCAGGGCGTGGACGAGGCGAGCCCGATGCTGCAGCGCGAGCTCGCGAGGGTCCTCGAGGCGCGGGAGGTGCGTCCCGCGGGCGACCCGGACGCGAGGAGGATCGACGTCCGCCTCGTCGTGACGACGGCCGCCGAAGTCGCGCCGGGGCTCCGGACGTGCCTGGACGGCATCCGGATCGTCGTCCCTCCCCTGCGCGAGCGACTCGAGGACATCCCCGAGCTCGCCGCGCTGCTGATCGGCCGGGCCGGCGAGGCGCTCGATCCCGCCGTCCTCGAGGTCCTCCTCTCGAACCCCTGGCACGGAAACGTTCGCGCCCTCCGGCATTGCCTCGAGCGGGCGGCCGCGCTCGCCGGGGAGGGACCGATCCGGCCGGAGCACGTGCGCCCCGAGGTCGCGTCCGCGACTCGAAGCCCCGCCTTTCCCCGAGACGAGGTCTACGTCGGCGCCGTGGAGCTGAACGAGCGGCAGCTCGCTCTCATCGAGTCCTTGCGGAGCCAGGGCGAGGTGGGCAACGCCGAGTACTCGTTGCGCGAGGGCGTCTCGCAGCCGACGGGCCTGCGCGATCTGAACGAGCTCGTCGGAAAAGGGGTCCTCGTCCGTCGCGGCGGCGGAAAGAAGACCACGTATCGCCTCTCGCCCGGCTGGGAGTCGAGGCTCGGAGGAGCTTGAAGGCCGAGCGCGGTGCTCTCTGTCGAGGAACCAGGGCCACGGTCTCACCGTCCCTACGGGTCGTCGTTCAGGACCCCGAGCGACCCACCCTCGCCGCCGGGCGGCGGGACGGTGCCGATGTTCGTGGTGTTGATCCCCGGAGTCGAAGGCGTAACCTTCAAGATGTGGCTGTCCACGCTCGTCGCGAACATGTGGCCCTTGTGGTTCCCGCTCATGTTACCCGTGTGCGTCGCGCTTGCTCGTTCCTGGATGCTCGCCCGATCTCCCGCGATGAGCGTCTGCGCGCCCGAGTTCGAGGTGATCTGCTTCATCGTCCAGCCGTAGGAGAGCTGCGTCTGCTGGACGAGCGTCGGATCGCCCGAGGCCGCGACGATCGGGGAAGGAACGCGAGCCGTGGAGTCGGCGCTCTGGCCCCAGACCCACGTCTGTCCGTCGGCCTTCGCGGAGTCGGGCATGGAGACGAATCGATCCTGCGAGTCCGGGCAGACGAAGGTCTCGGAGTTGTCCATCTTGAGCGAGTCCCACACGAGGGCGCGCATGCACCGAGACGCGGTGTCCGTCGCGTGGTCCCCGTCGAGCACTCCCGGTCGGGAGATGTGCGGGTAGTAGCGCCAGTCCGTCGCGTACTGAAAGGCGGCCTTCGCGATCTGCCCGAGGTTGTTGCCGCACTTCACCCGCGCGCCACCATCCTTGAAGCTCTTGAGCACGACCAGCCCGAACAGGATTGCCAGCCCGGAGCCGATCAGCACGATCCCGAACGTGGCGACGAGGACGTCTCGCTTCGTGATCATGGCTCACCCTCGGGTTTCTTCGGGCTGGCGCACGCAATCGACGAGCCGCCAACGCAAGAGGAGCGGGAGCGACCTGCCCTCGCATGGAGGTTGCCCTTCGCGAACGGTCCGTGCCCGACTCGGGAACGAGGGGGTCTCACCGCGCCTCGTCCCTTGCCTTGAGCGCATCGAGCAGGACCTTCGAGATCCGGAGGTCGCACTCCTGCGCGGGAATGTCGAAGCGAGGAGTGAACTCGAAGTCGCCGTTCCGGATCTGGAGGAGGACGCTCACGGCGCGCTCCGCGCGGTGAATGGGAGCGTGCTCCGCGGAGAGGCCCTTCATGAGGCTCTGGGGGAAGCACTCCGCGGCGACGATCCGCCCGGCGTTCACGTGGAGCTTCCCGCGGGAGTCCTTGCCCGAGATCTCGACGACGCCGGTCTTCGAGTTGAACTCGATCATCTGGAGGAACTCGACGAGCTCGCGGTCGCGGAAGGAGCCGAGCACCGCGCTCTGGCGGGCTCGCTGGTTCGCGACGCGCCAGGTCTTCTGGAGGTCGATCTGGTCGTCGCGCAGCTTCAGCAGGAACTCGACGTTTCCGCTCACGTTGTCCACCTCGAGCATCTCGGCCACGACCTTCTCGATCGCCTGGAGGACCTCGTTCGGAGTCTGGAACCGGTCCTCCGGGCGCTTGTGCATCATGCGGCCCACGAGGGCGACGACGTTGATCGGCACTCCCGCGAGGCGCTCGAGCGGAGGAGGGTCGGCCCGCGCGATCGAGGTCAGGATCTCCATGTCGGACTTCCCGGTGAAGGGCGCGCGGCCGCCGAGGCAGTGGTAGAGCGTCGCTCCGAGGCCGTAGATGTCGGCGCGGTGGTCGGCCTTCTTGGCCGTCCTCACCTGCTCGGGCGCCATGTAGCCGATCGTCCCGAGCGTCTCTCCCTCGGCCGTGATGTTCTGGCCGCTCGCCTCCCAGAGGTTCTTCGCGAGGCCGAAGTCTATGAGCTTCGCGTTCCCGTCGGGAGACATCATGATGTTCTGCGGCTTCACGTCGCGGTGGACGATCTTCTTCCCGTGAGCGTGCGCGAGCGCCTTCGCGACCTGGTAGCCCACGAGCAGCGCCGCGTTCGTCGCCATGCGGCCGGCGCGCTCGATCTCCTCGTGGAGCGTCTGGCCCTCGATGAGCTCCATGACGATGTAGAGAAGGTCCTTGGTCTGCCTCACGTCGAAGATCTGTACGATGTTCGCGTGGCGGAGCCTCGCCTCGGCCTTCGCTTCCTGGAGGAAGCGCGCGATCTTCTTCTGGGAGACGTGCGTCGAGAGAGGCAGGGCCTTGATCGCGACGATCTGGTCGAGCGAGGTCTTCTTCGCCTTGAAGATCGGGACGAGGCCCGAGATCGAGAGCTTCTCCAGGATCTCGAAGCCCTCGTCGAACAGGCGCTGGACGATCCCGAGCTCGACGACCGAGAAGGCCGGAGTCTTCTGGCGCTCGCGGCACTGGGGGCAGATGAACTTGTCGCCGACCTCGATCACGTCTCCGTCGGCGAACGTCGAGAGAGAGATCGCGCGGCCGCACGTGTCGCAGCGGTACTCGCGGTCGAGGACGTTCAGGCCGTGATACTCGACTCCGACCGTGAGGTTCGCGTTCCCGATCTGGAGCCTGTCTCCCGGTCGGACGAGCGCCTTCATGATCCGCCGCCCGTTCAGGAAGGTGACGTTCGCCGACTGGAGGTCGCTCACGAAGAGGCCACGGTCGCCGAGCGCGAGCTGGGCATGCCTCCTCGAGACGCGCAGGTCGTCGATCGAGACCTCGACGTCGAGCGAGCGCCCGAGGGTCACGCCTTGCCCGACTTCCAGGGCGAACTTCGCCTTGGAATCGCCGGTGATCTGGACGACCGCGCCCAAATCGCTCCTCCGACCTCCCCGGAATCTTAGGTGAGCGCGCGGCCGCTCGCCAATCTCTTGCGCCCTCGCGTTAGCATCCTTCCGAGTGGCGAGGAAGAAGGGCAAGAAAGCCGAGGTCTTCTCCCCCCTCGACCTCGAGGAGCTCGAGAAGACCTCGCGCTCGCTCGAGCGGACCTGGGACGCGCACGACGGCGTCGCGAAGGTCGGGAAAGCCACGTTTCCTCTCTGGAAGATTCTCGCGAAGCTTCGAGCCGAGGAGCTCGCGCGAGAAGACCTCGCGCGCGTCCTGGAAGGTCTTCTCCCGCGGCTCGTGCCGTTCCTGGGATCGGAGGTTCCGCTCTCGCGGCTCGCGAGCGCCGTGCGCGACTGGCCCGCTCCGTGGGCGAAGAAGCTTCTCGACGCTCTCGCGAAGACGCCGGATCCCGACATCTCGGACAAGCTCCTCACGAACCACCGCTTCGAGTTCAGGGCGAGGGTCGCTCGCCTCGCGACCGCGAGGGCCGCGCTCATGCTCGTGCGAGGAGCGGCCGGGGAAGACCCAAGGGCCGTCGCGACGATCGCGGCCCTCCTCGATGGAGAAAGCTGGCCCGACGACGCCTGGGCGGAGCGCGCGCGGAAGGTCGTCGCCTCGATCGGGGCGAGCGCCTTCGACTCCCTGGCCGCGGGGCTTCTCGCGCTCGAGGTCCAGGGAGACGGCGCCGCCGCGACGACGCTCGCCGAGCGGACGATCTGGACGGCCGGCCTCCTCGCGAAATCGAAGGAGACGCTGCGCTCGCTCGCGGAGACGGCGGAGCGCGACTCGCGGCGAGGCGACTCGCACGCTCCTCTCGCCCAGGCCGTCGTGCGAGCGCTCGCTCTCGCGCCGCCGGAGCTCGCACTTCCCGAGCTCGATCGGCTCGCGGTGCGCGTCAAGCACAAGGTCGTCTTGCAGGCGATCAAGAAAGCCCAGGAGCTCCACGCCGCCCGCGCGGGCACGACGCGCGAGGAGCTCCTGGAGCGCGCGGTTCCCACCTTCGAGCTCGACGCGAGCGGGGCGCGCGTCTTCCCCGACGGGTCTCGTCTGGCCATCGATGCGAGCGGGCTCGTCCTCCTCGATGCCGCCGGGGCCGAAGGTCCTTCTTCCGGCAAGAAAGGCAAGCAAACAGCGGTTTCCAGCGAAAGAAAGCGGCTCGCGCGAGGCGTCGAGGAGACCCTCTCCGTCCAGCGAGCGCTCCTCGAGCAAGCGATGGTGGACGAGCGCTCCTGGCCCCCCGCGACGTGGAAGGAGAGCGTCGCGGCTCACCCGATCCTCGGCCACCTCGCGCGGCGCGTGCTCTGGATCGTGCGCTCGACGGGAGGGAAGCCGATCTCGGCCTTCCTCTCGGGCGATCGAATCGAGGACTTGCACGGAGAGCCGATCCAGCTCGAGGGAAGGACGCTCTCGCTCGCTCACCCGATTCATCTCTCGACGGCCGAGCTCGAGAGAGCGCGCGAGACTCTCGTCGCGCGAGCGATCGTGCAACCCTGGAAGCAGCTCTTCCGCGAGACCTACGCCCAGGCGCCGCACGAGGAGCTCGCCATGCGCTGCGAGCGCTTCCGCGGGCAGGTCGTGCCTCACTCGAAGCTCTACGCGCTCGCGAAGGGCCGCGGCTGGAGCGGCTTCGCTTGCACGTACGACACGACCTACGAGGGAAAGCGGACGTTCTCGCAGGGATTCCGGGCTCACATCGACGTCGGCGAAGCGACCGGCTCGAGCTGGGAAGACCGCGACCGCCAGATCCGTCTCGGCGATCTCTGCTTCGAGCAGAGAGACGGCCGCTCCTGGGCGCAGGTCTCGCTCGGAGGAGTGCCGCGGGTCGTCTTCTCGGAAGCTTGCCGCGACCTCGACCTCGTGGTCGGCGTCGCGTCCGTAGGAGAGGATTCGGCGTGGCTCGAGTGGGACGCAGCGCGCCGCCGCGGAGAAGGCCCCGCGTGGCCCGAGGCGCTCGGGCGCTACGAGAGGATCCTGGCCGCGAGCGCCGCGACGCGAGCCGCGCTCCTGGCGCGGATCTTGCCCGCTCTCGGTCTCGCGGGACGCGTGACCGTCGAGGGAAGATTCGCTCGCGTGCAGGGAGAGCTCGGGAGCTACCGCGTGCACCTAGGCAGCGCGAACGTCCACAAGGAGCCCCAGGGCCGGTTCGTCGCGTTCCCGCGTCCCGCGCGCGAGATCGCGCCCCGGGTCTACCTGCCCGACGACGCCGCCCTGGACCCGCGCACGGCGGAGGTCGTCGCGCGCGTCCTCCTCCTCGCGGGCGACGCCCTCGTGACCGACCCCGCCCTCGCCGCCCAGCTCGCGGAGGCCTGAGAGTGGACGAGGAGCGGCGCCGCCACGAGAGAGAAGGAGCCACCGACGACGCCGAAGCGCTCGTCCGCGCGGCGCTCGCTCACCGGCGCTCGGGCGCCGGCCTCACGGGAGCTTTCACTCGGCGCAGCAGAACGACGTGGACCTCGTGCGTTTCCTCGAGCCGTCGTCGCTCGACGCGGTCGCGCTCTCGGCGATAGACCCCGCTCACGGTCCGGTCGATGCGACCGCGATCGCTCACCTGATCGGGAGCGGGCGAGAAGGGGCGCTCGCCGTGCTCCGGTCGCTCGGGACGGGCGCTCAGCCCTCGCGCGACGTGATCGACACGATCGGGCAGCTCCATTCCCGCGCCGTCGCCGCCGCGGGGCTTTCCCGCGAAGATGTCCCGGACGCGCTTCGCCGCTACTTGCTCGCCGTCGTGGGAGACGAGAGCCTTTGCGGCTGCACCGTCCTCGCGGGAGCGCTCCAACTCGCGGAAGCTCGGCCGCAGCTCGAGGATCTCCTCTCGGCTTACAGCAAGAAGGCCCTCAGGAACGCCGCCGTCATTTCACTCGAGCTCCTCGCGGACCCTCGCTCGCGGCCGGCGCTCGAAGCGGCGCTCTCTCGCGCCACGTCCGCCGCCGAGAAACTGCTGCTCGACCGAGCTCTCTCGGCGCTCGCGTGAGGGCGCCCTTCTCCGCGTGCATGGGACAGGCTCGGCGCGACCGTCGCATCGATCGGCTTCTCGCTGGCATGCCCCCTTACCTCGGCGAGTGGGGTGTCTGGACGGGCGGCGCGCTCCTCTTGTTCGTCGCAAGCCTCTACGTCGTCCTCGCGCTGCAATTCGTTGCCATTGGGGAGCGGCACGCGTCCGCCTGGCTCCGCAAGCGCATCGAAGCACGTGAGCGGGCGCGCGGATGAGCGGACCGAGCACGAGCGGCGTTGCCGAATCTTCCTCGGAGATTTAGGATCTCGCCCCCATGGCGGGCATCGACCTCCGCTGCTTCACTTACCTGGACGTGCTCCAGCCGCAGGTGGCATCGTTCATAGCGACGGTGGCGCAGGGCTACCTCCCGACCGAGGGGCAAGCGGCCCTCATCGTGGAAGTGATGCCGGGAATGGACGTGAACCTCGCGCTCGACGTGGCGCTCAAGAAGACGCAGGTCCAACCGGGGATGCTGATCGTCGAGAGGCTCTTCGGCTTCCTCGAGCTGCACTCGTTCGACCAGGGAGAGGTCCGCGCGGCGGGGAAGGCGATCCTCGACTTCCTGGGAACGCAGGAGTCGCAGCGCGTGAAGCCGAAGATCCGCACGACCCAGGTGATCACGGGAGTGGACGCGCACCACACGATGCTCATCAACCGGACGCGGCACGGCCAGTTCCTGCTCAAGGGAGAGACGCTCTACGTCCTCGAGGTCGAGCCCGCCGGCTACGCCATGATCGCGGCGAACGAGGCGGAGAAGGCCGCGCCGATCAACGTCCTCGAGGTGATCGCGTTCGGCGCCTTCGGGCGAGTCTTCCTCGCGGGCACGGAAGCCGACATCCACGAGGCCGCTTGCGCGGTCGAAAGCGCGATCGGGGCTATCGAAGGTCGCGCGGGCAAGTAAGCTCACAGCGTGCATCCGATCCTCTTCAAGCTCGGCGGCCAGCCCTTCTACTCCTACGGGCTCATGGTCGGCCTCGCCCTCTACGCGGCCTACGAGCTCTGCCGGTTCCTGGCGGAGAAGGACGGAATCGCGCCCTCGAAGATCTGGAAGTTCGCCCTCGGCGTGATCGCTGCGGGCTTCATCGGGAGCCACATCCACGCTCGTCTCTCGGATCCGACGTTCGGGAGCGGACGGAGCGAAGGGCTCGCCTGGAACGGCTTCACGTTCTACGGAGCCGCGATCTCGGGGACGCTCGCGGCGTATCCGGTGGCCCGTCTCCTCCGGATTCCTTTCTGGAAGGTCGTGGACGCGGGAGCGCCGTGCGTGCCGCTCGCTCACGGGATCGGGCGGATCGGGTGCTTCCTGTTCGGTTGCGACTACGGGATCGTCGCCGAGGGCTGGTGGAAGAACGTCGCCGTCTCCTTCCCGAGGTGGCCCGACGAGAAGGGGAGCCCGGCCTGGGTCGATCAGGTCCAGCAAGGCCTGATCCCGCGAGCGGCCGAGGCCTCGCTGCCGGTGGTGCCCGTCCAGCTCATCGAGATGGCCGCCGAGCTCGTGATCGCCGCGGCCCTCGTGGCGTTCTTCCTCCGGCGGCCGCGGCGGCAGGGGACGGTCGTCCTCGTTTACTTCCTCGTCTACGGCGTCGTCCGGCCTCTCATCGAGCTCCTGAGAGGAGACCTCTCGCGCGGGACCATGCTCGGGGTGAGCACGTCGACCGCGATCGGGATCGTCACGTTCGGGCTCGCGGCGCTTCTCCTCTCGTTGCCCTGGCTGCGGCCGCTCCGCGAGGAGAAGCCGCCCGCCGATGCCGACAGCGCGAGCGCGGTGGCCTAGAGCTCCGGCTCCCGCGCCTCGAGCTCTACCTCGCCGGGCGGAAACCAAGCGCATCGGTGGCGACGGCCGGGTTCTGCGAGGCGCGATGCGAGGACCGGCAGCGGCTCCTGGGATCCTTGAAGCTCCCGCCGCGGTTCACTCGGTCCCGGGCCGGCGGAGGAGCGCTCGTGTCGCCGCTCTCGTAGCGCTCGTAGGCACGCGTCTCGTAGAAGTCGGCGCACCACTGCCAGACGTTCCCGGCCATGTCGAGCGCGCCGCAAGGCGACGCTCCCTCCGGGAAGGCATCGACGGGCGAGGTGTAAGGGAACGTGTCATCGAAGCGGTTGTCGCGGTACTGCGGCCAGCCTTCGCCGACGACCTCGTCCGGGCAAGATCGGTCGTAGTAGTTGGCGCGACCGGTCTCCCAGTCGCCCCACGGAAACTCGAGGCCGTCGGTGCCCCGCGCGGCCTTCTCCCACTCCGCCTCGGTCGGAAGCCGGAGCCCGGCCCATTCGCAGAAGGCTCTCGCGTCTTCCCACGTCACGTTCACGACCGGGTGCCGCTCGCGGGGCTCGGGAATACGCTCCCACCACCGCGGGCGCGCCGGCTCTGCGCGACCCGTCGCCTTGCAGAAGGCCAGGTACTCCTTCCAGGTCGTGTCGTGACGTGCGATCCAGAGCTCCCGGGGCATGGGATGGCGGTGGAACGGCTTCTCCTCGTCCACGTTCCAGCGCGGCCCGGCTCCCATGAGGAAGTCGCCGGGCGGGACGCGGACCATCTCGATCTCGCCCGCCTCGCCGGGGAGCCTCCAGAGAGAGACCTGGACCACGGAGCCGCCGGGGAGCGTGACCTTTCCCCCGGGACGCAGCTTCGGCTCGCCGGAAGGCGCCGCGTTCGTGCGAGGCGCCGGCCGCGTCTCGTTCCGCGTCGCGGGAGGAGGCTGGCGCGTGCCTCCATCGGGCGCCGGCTCGTCTCGGGGGACGAGCCAGATGGCCGCCGCGACGAGCGCCGACGCGGCGATCGCCGCGAGAGAGGCTCCCACGACGAGGCCGCGCCGCGAGGCGGCTCCGCCCGGCTCCCGGGCGATCGCCTCGAGCTCGCGCGCGACGAGAGCGGCGCTCGCGGGTCGCGCGGCGGGCTTCTTCTCGAGGAGCCGGAGCACGAG
>JACQDU010000337.1 GCA_016200955.1 bacterium | reverse complement strand
TGCGGCGGCTCCCGCGGCGCGCCGCGCTCTCGCTTTCTCCATGAAAGAGAGCAAGACGCCGACCGAGGCGAGCACGAGGAGGAGCGCCCACGGAAAACCGCTCCCGCGGTCGAGGAGCTCGAGGACCGCCGCGGGGGCCGAGGCTCGCAGGAGAGGCTCCTCGCCGTCTTCGGCTGCGCGAGCGTAAGCGCACGCGAGCGGCGCTCCGAGCGCGAGGGCCGCTCCGAGCGTCGCGATCGTCGATCGGCGCAGGCGAGTGGCCGCGAGCCCCGCGAGCGCGAGCCCGTAGGCCGCGGCGAGCACGTAGAGCCCGACCCAGGCGCGCGCCGCGAGGTCTTCGGGCACGCGCGAGACGAGCGCCGCCGCGCGCAGCCCCGGCGCGAGCCCGGCGAGGAGCACGAGGAGCTCGACCGAGCGCGAGCGCGATCCTCCCTCCCGCGCCTTCCCGAGCGCGAGGAGCGGCCAGGCGACCGTGACGACCGTCGCGGAGAGCGCGAGCGACGCCTCGAAGGCTCCCTCGAGCGGCAGGATCGCCGCGAGCGCCGCGGACCCGCTCGCTCCGAGCGCCGCCGCTCCGAGGAGCGGAGCCGCTCCCGCGAGGAGCGCCGTGGCCGCGAGCGGGATCCGCGCTCCCGGGCTCAAGCCGGCCTCGCGGGGAGCAGGATGCGTCGCCGCGCGCGCGGCACGGCCGTTCTCACCCGAGGCCGTACCGGCGGAGGTCGTCGAGAGTGAGGCCGATCGACTCGCTCGAGGGAAGGACGACTCCGCCGGCGGGCGTGCTCTCGCGCGCGGGCGCGGGGGCGCCCGCGAGGTAGCTCCCGAGGACCTTGCGGATCCATTTCCCGATGCAGTCCACCTCGATGTTGACGAGGGCTCCCACTCCCTTGGCGCCGAGGGTCGTGACCTGGAGAGTGTGTGGGATCACGGCCACGGAGAACGTCTTCTCCGCCACGTCGGTCAACGTGAGAGAGATCCCGTCGAGCGCGACCGATCCTTTCTGGATCATGTTCTCGAGGAGAGGGCGAGCGGCCTCGACGGTCACCCACGTCTGGAGCGGCTCGCGCCGCTTCTCGACGATCAGCGCCGTGCCGTCCACGTGGCCCGCGACGATGTGCCCGTGGAAGCGGCCGCTCGCGGGCATGGAGCGCTCGACGTTCACGCGGTCGCCCGGGCGCACGGTCGCGAAGGCCGTGCGCTGGACGGTCTCCGCGATCACGTCGAACTCGACGCGCGGCGGCCGCACCGAGACGGCGGTGAGGCAGGTCCCGTCGAGCGCGACGCTGTCGCCCTTCTCGACTCCGTGCGCGAGCGCTCCGAGGTCCACGACGAAGCGGTAAGCGGAGCCCGTGGGAGCGATCGACTCGACTTGCCCCTGGCCCTCGACGATCCCAGTGAACATTGCGGCGCCTCCGTGGCTTCCTTTCATCCACGATCTTACGCGAACTCGCGACGAAGACTCAGGGGTGCGCAGGTCTCTAGCTCGAGATCGCCGGAGGAGCAACGTCCACGCCGTTCTGCCCCGGGCGAGCGACCTTGCCCTCGGGGCCGATCTTCGGCCCGGGCTGTCCCTTGAGCTCGACCTCGACGATCGGTCCCTGCCAGATCCGGAGGAGCGCCGGCAGGAAGAAGAGCGCGGCCACGAGGCACCCGAGGACGCCGAACGTGATCGCCCACCCGATGCTCGCCGTCCCCTGGTGCTGCGCGAGCGCGAGCGCGCCGAAGCCGACGACGTTCGTGCCCGCGGAGAGGACGACGCCTCGCCCCGTGCTCGTCGCGATCACGGGCTGCGGGCCCGCGACCGACGGCCGCGCGTAGGCCTGGCGGTGGCGGTGGACGAGCTGGATCGCGTAGCACACGCCGATTCCCAGCGTGAGCGGGATCGCGAGCATGTTCGCCGGATTCAGCGTCTCTCCCTTGAGGGCGAGCGCTCCGGTGCCGATCGCGGCGCCGACGACGAGGGCGGCGAGCGTGATCCCGGCGCGCGCGAAGCTCCGGTAGTGCACGAGGAGGTAGAGCGCGATGAACAGGAAGGAGATGAGCCCGGCCTTCTCGTAGCCTTCCTTCATGCGCTTCCCGGTCTCGTAGATCTGGACCGGGACTCCCGTGAGCTCGTCCTTGAACTCGGGCACGCTGCGTATGGTGCGTATGAACTCCTCGAGCGGCTTGTCGTCGAAGATCTTCTGACCGGGATAGATGTGGATCAGGAACTTCCCCGACTTCCCGACGAAACGATCGCGGAGCGCGGGGGGGAGGTCGTCGGGCCCGATCTTGTTCGGCGAGGCCGACTCCTGGCGGAGCCGGACCATGAGGTCCGAGAGCTCCTTGCGGAAGCCTTTCTCGAACTCGACCAGCCCGAGCGCGCGCTTGAGCGGATCGGGGGCTTCGGGGTTCGCGGCCTCGAGGAGAGCGTCGAGGCGCCTGAGGATCTGCTCGATCCCCCTCACGTCGTCCGAGCGGCCGGAGTTGCCGGCCTCGTCCTCGGCGATCCTGAGCGCGCTCGCGAACTCCGACACGCCGCCGCGGAAATTCTCGAGCGCCTTCCTCGCATCGACGGCGTCGGCGGGAGGCGTCGGATCCTCGACGGGGCGAGGCTTGTCCTTCCCGTCGCCGACGCCTCCGGGCGGCACGGATTCGAGGATCGAGCCGATCTTCGCGATCTCCGCGAGCTTCTCCTCCTGCTGGACCGGGAGGCATTCGTACTTCTTCACGATCCTCCGCTCGAGCGAGCGGAGCTTCGCGGTGTAGCGCTCGAGCTGCTCGGGCGAATCGCAGACGAGGTTCGCGATCGTGTCTCCCTGGACGAGGTCGTTCGCGTACTTCACGCTCTCGAGCCCGGTCGCCTGGAGCTCGAGGAGGTTCCCCGAGTAGCGGAGCCTGAGCGCCGCGACCGTGAGCGCGAGCCAGCCCAGGAGGACGCACGCGATGACGAGAGTCCACGGGTCGTGGATCGACCAGCGGTCGAGCGCGAGCGCGCCTCGCGTGCGGGCGAAGCCGGGGCGGGGCCGGCGCTTCATGCCGCCTCGCCCTCGGTCGGCGAGGACGATCATGGCGGGCAAGACGACGAGCATGGTCGCGAGGCAGAAGAGGATTCCCACCGCGGCGATCACGCCGAACTCCTGGATTCCCCGGAAGTCCGCGAGGAGCGTCGCCATGAAGGCGAGCGCCGTCGTCATGGCTCCCGCGGCCGAAGCTCGCCCCGTGAGCCCGAGCGCCGCTTCGAGCGCGGGCCCGGGCTCCATGCCGTAGGTCCTCTCCTCGTCGTAGCGCGAGATCAGGTGGATGCCGAAGTCGATCCCGAGGCCGATCAGGATCTCGAGGAAGACGATCGAGATCAGGTTCAGGTGCCCGGGCCAGATCGCCGCGAAGGCGAGCGTGAACGCGATCGCCATGGCGAGGCAGATCCCCGCGCAGAGAGGCCCCAGGACTCTCCTGAACGAGATCATGAACAGGAGGATCACGGCGAAGAAACCGACGACCGTCGCGATCGTCGCGTCTCGCCGGTAGGTCTCCATCTCGTCCACGGCGAGGACCGGTCCTCCCGTGAGGCCGAGGACCACGTCGGCCCACTTCGGGTCCTTCTTGTAATTGTCGAGGAGAGCGCGGAGCGCGTGGACGGACTGCTCCGCGGTGTCCACGCCCGGCCGCGGGACGGGCTGGATGAGCACGATGAGCCGCGCTCCCGAGGGCCCGTAGCGCGAGGTCGGCGAGCCCTCGGGCGGCACGGGCTCCCAGGCCCAGCCGTCGTCGACTTTCCCTTCCCAGGGAGTCGAGTAAGGCGCCCCGTTCCTGAGCGCGCCCTCGACGCCGTCGATGACGCCGAAGAGGATCCCTCCCATGTCGGCGCCGCCCTCGCCCCGGTCCACGTCTCCCGACTCGACTCTCTGTCTCACGTGAGCGCCGAGGCCCGTGAAGAGGCCGCCCATGCCCTCCTTCGCGGCCATGCGATCGGGGAGCTTCGCGTCCTCGAGCGTCGTCCGGAGCTCCTTCAGGTCCTCGAGCTGGGCGAGCTTGAGGACGTGCCCCTTCAGGCGGTCGAGGTCGACGCGGTAGAAGATCGGACCGAAGTTCTCCGCGTCCTTCGAGCACGCCGCGTCGAGGTCGAGCGCGAACTCCTGGGCGCGCTTGCGCGACCTCGCCTCGACGACGACCGTGAGCGCCGCGAGGTCGCCGAATTCCTTCTCGAGAGCTATGTAGCGCTGGTTGTAGGGGAGGTTCTCGCCGATGAGCCGGTTCCGGTCGGTGTCGAGCGTGAGGTGGAACCAGGCGAAGACCGAGGCGAGCACGGTGAGGATCGCGGCGAGCGCGATCACCGTCTGCGGGTGGCGGACGATGAAACGGGCAAGGCCCGCGGTGAAGCGCTCCGCGGCGGTCGTGCCCGTCTGGCCGGTGACGCCCGAGGACGCCGCGGGCGCCAGGCTCTCATCGCGCGGTCTTTCGTCGGCCACGCACTCCCCCAGGGCAAACTTCCTACCGAAACGCGCGCGACCTGTCCACCGCGCCGTTCCGAAGTAGGCCCGGTCTTCCACGGACGGGCTGGACTCCCGGCGCTCCCTGTGAGAACTTCGCGCCGCACATGACCTCGCTCGTCGTCGTGGACTTCGGCGCCGGGAACGTCGCCTCCATGGTCAAGGCTCTCAGGAACGTGGGAGGCGCGCCCGAGATCGTCACGACGCCCGAGGCCGTCTCCGAGGCCGCGCGCGTCGTCGTCCCGGGAGTCGGCGCCTTCGGAGCGGCCATGCGCGAGGTGAGGAAGCGCGGCGTCGATCAGGCGATCCAGGACGCCGTGGCCCGCGGCGTGCCCGTGATCGGCGTCTGCATCGGCATGCAGATCTTCTTCGACTCGAGCGCGGAGACTCCGGGGGAGAAAGGCATCGGCATCTTCAAGGGAGCCTGCCGCCGCTTCTCCGAGAAGACGCCCTCGGGCGAGCGGCTCAAGGTCCCGCAGATCGGGTGGAACACCGTGCGTCCGCGCGAGGGCTCGCGCCTCTTCCGCGGGATCGAGGCGGGCTCCTCCTTCTACTTCGTGCACAGCTTCTTCCCCGTGCCCGAGGAGCCGGACGTCTCCGCGGCCACGAGCGACTACGGGGTCGATTACTGCTGCGCCGCCGAGCGAGGGAACGTCTTCGCCGCGCAGTTCCATCCGGAGAAGTCGGGCCCCGAGGGGCTCGCTCTCCTCGCGAACTTCCTCGCCTCATGAGAGCTCGCGTCCTCGCGGCCGTTCTCCTCGCATCGATTCTCGGGTGCGGCGATCCCGAGCCCGCGCCCAGACCCGAGGGCGACGATGCTCGGAGGACGCGGCTCGAGAAGCGGCTCGCCGACGCCGGCAACAAGGACCCGTGGGCCTTCTACGAGCTGGGCGAGATCGACGAGAGGCAAGGCGAGCTCGACCGCGCCGTCGAGGACTACGGAGCGGCGGTCGCTCTCCTGCCTCCTTACCGCGCGACGAGGCCGGCGCTCGCGCTCGGGCGCGTTCACCTCGCGCGTGGCAAGCTCGAGCCCGCTCGGCGCATGCTCGAGGAGGTCATCGCGACGATCGCCTCCGACCCTCGGAGCTACCACGAGAATCCCGACTACCGCGAGGCCTCGCTCCTCTTGAAGAAGATCTACGAGCACGACAAGGACGCTCGCGCCGCGGCGAGGCTCAGGGAGCGCTTCCTGGAAGAATTCGGCGGCAAGATCGAGGACTGGCCGAACTAGATTGGAATCGTCGACCTCCGAAAGGGGATCTGCCAGGCCAGGTTCTCGAGGGACGCCGCGAGAGGCCCGGAGGCAAGGAACGACCGACCGACGCGGTGCCGCAGGCACCGCTAGGGAGGGAGAGACGCAGCATCCGGGCCTCGCAGCAAGTCCCCCTCAGGCCGGCGAGAGCTCCACGAGAGGAGCGCCGGCGGCGACGGACTGGCCGGGCTGGACGTGGACCTTCGCGATGACTCCGGCTTCCTCGCAGCGGATCTCGTTCTGCATCTTCATGGCCTCGACGATGAGGAGAGGGTCCTTCGCGGCCACGGAAGCCCCGGGAGCGGCGAGGACCTTCACGATGATCCCGGGCATGATGCTGCGGATCACGCGAGGGCCCGTGCGCGCGGCGCGAGAGGCTCCTCCGGCCGCTCGCGCGAGGAGGCGGCGCTCGTCCTCGACCTCGCAGCGGAGCGGGCGGCCGCCTCCCTGGCTCACGTGGTAGACGCCTTCTTCTTCCGGCGAGCCGGAGAGAGAGAGCGTCTCGCTCGCGTTCTCCCGGGAAAGGACCGTGAGACCGCCGCGCGAGGAGAGGGAGACTCGCTCGAAGGCGGGCTCCTTGCCCTCCGAGACGAGAGCGGCGACGAGGCCGTCCTGGCTCTCGACGACGATCACGTCGAACGACCGGCCTTGAACCGTGACGCGATATCTCACCTGGGCCTCCAGGTGTGGGCCCACGAGCTCCCCGCAGCGGGAGCGCTCGCGGGAGCGGAGCCGCGCTTCGAGTCCGCGTGAGCCGCGAGCGCCGCGGCGAGAGCGGCCGTCTCGAGGCCGCCCGGAGCCTCGGCCGCGGCCCTCGCGACGAAGCCGTCGAGCCAGGTCGTGTGGAACTTCGCCGCCCGGAAGTCCGGGTCGCGCGCGAGGTGAGCCACGAGCGGGAGCGTCGTCCTCACTCCCCCGACCTGGAACTCGGCGGCCGCTCGCGCGAGGCGGTCGATCGCGCGCTCGCGCGTCTCGGCCCAGACGATCAGCTTCGCGAGGAGAGGATCGTAGAAGAGAGAGACCTCCGCTCCCGCCTCGAGAGCGGTGTCGACTCTCGTGAAGGCGCCTCCCGGGAGCTGGAGGCCGCGCACGGTCCCAGCGCTCGGAGCGAAGCCCTGGAAGGGATCCTCGGCCGTCACGCGGAGCTCGATCGCGGCTCCTCTCGCGTGAACGTCTTCTTGCTTCACGGAGAGCTCGACCTGGAGGCGCGTGTTCATCTCGAGGAGGAAGAAGCGCAGCTCCGCGTCCACGAGGAACTCGACCGTCCCGGCGCTGCGATATCCCGCGTGCTTCGCGAGGCGCACGGCGCACTCGCCCAGCCGCGCGCGGACCTCGGGCGTCACGACGGGCGAGGGCGACTCCTCGACGATCTTCTGGTGGCGCCTCTGGAGCGAGCACTCGCGTTCTCCCAGGTGGACGACGTTCCCGCGGGAGTCGGCGAGGACCTGGACCTCGATGTGCCTCGCGGGGAAGATCGACTTCTCGACGAAGACGGCCGACGAGCCGAAGGAGCTCTGGGCCTCGCCTCGCGCTCGCTCGAGCTCGCGCACGAGGTCGGCCTCGTCGCGAACCGTGCGGATCCCTTTCCCGCCGCCGCCCGAGGCCGCCTTGAGCATCACGGGGAAGCCCGCGGCGCGAGCGGCCGCGCGGACGCTGTCTCCCTCGACGGGGCCGTCGCTCCCGGGGATCGTCGGGATCCCGAGGGCCTTCGCCGTCTTCCTCGCCTCAAGCTTGTTCCCGAGCTTCGCGATCGCCCCGGACGGCGGCCCGATCCACGTGAGGCCGGCTTCCTCGACCTCCTTCGCGAACGCCGCGTTCTCGGAGAGGAAGCCGTAGCCCGGGTGCACGGCGTCGGCTCCCGTCTTCTTCGCCACCGAGACGAGCTTCGCTCCGTCGAGGTAGCTCGAGCGCGGCTCGGGCGGGCCGATCTCGTGGGCCTCGTCGGCCGCTCTCACGTGGAGCGCGTTCCGGTCGGCCGTCGAGTAGACGGCGACGGACGCGATCCCCATCTCGCGGCACGCCCGGGCGACGCGGATCGCGATCTCGCCGCGGTTCGCTATGAGGACCTTCTTGAGCATGCTCTCACTTCCTGAACTCGAAGCCCCAGTCCTTCACCTTTTCCTTGTCCTTGAGCATCTTCGAGAGGACCTGCCCCGACGTCCTCACGTGAGACTCGAGCTTCTTCACGTGAGGAGCGATCTTCTTCGCGAGCTCGTTCGCCTGATCGCGGAGCTTGTTGATCCTATTGGCGGATCCGCGGATCTGGCTCAAGGTGGCTCGCATTTCCTTGAGGACGTTCGAAGGAACGCGCACGCCGTGCCTCTTCCCGAGCTTGGAATTCTTCGTACGGATGGCATCACCGAGCGCGATGAGCACGTCCCGGTCTTTCGGGATGTGGATCTGCATGTCTCCCCCTTCTTTCGAAAGCGTAAGCCTCGAGATTACTAAACTTGCGGGCCGATTTGTGACGGGCGGTGGAACACGTCTCCCCGCGACCCGGAGAGCCGTCCCGACCGAGGGAACACGCGCCCTTCCAGTGAGGAGACCTGGACCGGCCCCACGGAGGAGTCTCCCGGGCCCAAGACCAAGCCTCCAGGGCGTGGGCGCGCTCGTTCCCGTCGAGGGAACGCTCGTCCTACGAGGGAGCACGCGCGTGCCAAGGTTTGTCTCGAGAAGAATGGGACCGCAGACGCGCAGAGGACGGGAGGTACGCAGAGGATTCTCCCTGCTCTGCGGGACTCAGCGTTCTCTGCGCCTCTGCGGCGATCTCTTCTCCCCCGTCCGGGCTCAGAGAGGGATGTTCCCGTGCTTCCGCGGCGGGTTCTTGTCCCGCTTCGTCCTCATGAGAGAGAGCGCCCGGACGAGCCTGGGCCTCGTGTCCCGCGGCTCGATCACGTCGTCCAGGTATCCGAACTCGGCGGCGGCGTAAGGATTCGCGAACTTCTCCGTGAACTCGCGGACGAGCCGCTCCTCCTCGGCGGCGGGGTCCTTCGCGGCGTCGATCTCTCTCTTGAAGATGATCTCGACGGCGCCCTTGGCTCCCATGACGGCGATCTCGGCGGAGGGCCAGGCGTAGTTCACGTCGCCGCGGATGTGCTTCGAGCTCATGACGTCGTAAGCGCCGCCGTAAGCCTTGCGCGTGATGACCGTGAGCTTCGGCACGGTCGCCTCGCAGTAAGCATAGAGGAGCTTCGCGCCGTGCTTGATGATCCCGCCGAACTCCTGGCCCGTGCCGGGGAGGAAGCCCGGCACGTCCACGAAGGTCACGAGAGGGACGTTGTAGCAGTCGCACGCTCTCACGAAGCGCGCGGCTTTCAGCGAGGCGGCGATGTCGAGCGTGCCCGCGAGGACGGCGGGCTGGTTCGCGACGACCCCCACGCTCATGCCGCCCAGGCGAGCGAAGCCCGTGACGACGTTCTTCGCGTAGTGCGAGTGGACTTCCAGGAACTTCCCGTCGTCCACGACGCGCCGGACGACCTCGAGGATGTCGTAGGGCTTCTGCGGGTCCACGGGCACGATCGAGTCGAGCGACGGATCGGCGCGGTCCGCGGGATCGGCGCACGCGACCCGGGGCGGGTCCTCGACGTTGTTCGACGGGAGGTACGAGAGGAGGTCCCGGATCAAGGCGAGGCACGAGGCGTCGTCCGCGGACATGAAGTGAGCGACGCCGCTCGTCTGGTTGTGGGTGAGCGCTCCTCCGAGCGACTCGTGGTCGATCTCCTCGTGCGTGACCGTCTTCACGACGGAAGGGCCGGTCACGTACATGTAAGAGGTGTGCTCGACCATGGCGATCCAGTCGGTGATCGCGGGCGAGTAGACCGCTCCTCCCGCGCACGGGCCCATGATCGCGGAGATCTGAGGGATCACTCCCGAGCAGAGCGTGTTCCTGAGGAAGATCTCGGCGTAGCCTCCGAGGCTCTCGACGCCCTCCTGGATCCTCGCGCCGCCCGAGTCGTTGAGCCCGATCACCGGCGCTCCCACCTTGAGCGCGAGGTCGAGGACCTTGCAGATCTTCCTCGCGTAGGCACCGGAGAGAGAGCCGCCGAAGACCGTGAAGTCCTGGGAGAAGACGAAGACCGGCCTCCCGCCGATCCGGCCGTGGCCGGTCACGACTCCGTCTCCCAGGAACTTCTTCTCCTGCATGCCGAAGTCGGAGCACCGGTGCTGCACGAAGGCGTCGAACTCCTCGAAGGAGCCCGGGTCGAGGAGAAGCTCGACGCGCTCGCGCGCCGTGAGCTTCCCGCGCTTGTGCTGGGAGTCCGTGCGCTCCTTCCCTCCGCCCTCGCGCGCCTTCTCGCGGAGCGCGCGGAGGCGGGTCACGCGCGGGTCGGGCTCCTTCGGGCGGTCCGAGGCCACGTTCCTCTCCTGGGCCGAGGTTCTACCAAACGCGGGAGAGCGCCGTCTCGCGCGCGGCTTCAGCTCCCGACGAGGACGACCTCGCGCGACTTCCTGTTCGTGGAGAGCGCGTACTGATAGCCGCCCTGGTCGTGCCGCACGACCCTTCGCTTGACGCGCCGGAGGGCCCGCGCGAGCTCGTCGATCGAGGGTATGCCCTCGCTCCGGTAAGAGACGACGATCGTGCTCCGCTCGAAGCGCTCGAAGACGCGGGAGAAGGCGCGCGCGATCCTCCGCGCGTCGCTCCACTCCGACTTCTCCTTGAGAAACCGACGGTGCCGGGACGAGAGGTCCACGAGCGCGGGCCAGCTCTCGTAACGGACGAGCCCTTCCAGGAAGTGATAGAAGTCGCGGTAGTCGACTCCGATCCCGCGCCGGTTCAGGTAAGGCGGGTCCACGTAGACGAGGTCGAACTCTCCCTCGACGTCCTCGGCCCGGGAGCAGAGAGCGCGGCAGCGCCTCCTTCCCTCGAAGACGGCGGCGTTGGCTTCCAGGACGTGAGCGAGGAAGTGCTCGTCGAACGGCCTGTCCCAGGTCGCCTTGTTCCCGAAGCTCCTCTCGATGGTCGCGGTCCTCATGTAGAGGTTCTTCCGGTGAAAGAGGTTGTAGGGGCGCTTCGCGAGGCACGACTGGAAGATCGCGAAGAACGCGAGGTCGCGCGCGAAGCCGGGCTCGATCGCCCGGACGTTCGCGACCGCGGCGTCGAGCCAGCGGTTCTCGTCCCGGGTGAAGTAGATCCCGGCGAACGTGCGCTCGATGAAGTCGGGGCAGCGCGCGAGCGGCGAGCGCTCCGCGAGCGCGCGGGCGCGAGCGGGCTCGAGCCGCACGGAGTCGTTCTCGACGAGGGCTCGCCCGATCGTCGCGTTCCAGAGGAGCGCGTCGTTGTAGGCCACTTCCTTGCCCATCGCCTTGAGCAGGTGAGAGACGCTCCCCGTCCCTCCGAAGGCGTCGAGGCACGAGTCGAACTCGAGCCGCGAGAAGATCCCCTCGAGCCAGGGGAGGAGCTTCCTCTTGCTCCCCTGGTAGCGCGTGCTCGGCATGACCGCTCTGAGAGATCGCGCCTCGAGTGCTCGCATCGGGGGGAGTCTACGCCTCGCGTCCGACGACCAGGCGAGCGGCAGCGAGCCGCGGTGCAAATCCCGTCTCTCCCCGCGCTCCCGGCGCTCCGCCCGAACCCGATCCACGAGCGCCGGGTGTCGCATGGCCGACGAGAAGCCGCTGTCCAGATGCAGACGGCCCCCCGCCCGCGGTAGACTGCCGCGGGGAGGACGACCATGGCCGACCGCGTGAGCCCGAGCGCGCTGCGGGCCTCTCTCTCGACCCTCCGCGGCTACCTGGACGACCTCGCGCGGTCGTCGTTCGAGGAACAGGCGACGAAGCTCCGCCTCTTCGTCAACTACTTCCAGAAAGACAGCACGGTCCGCTACCTCGCCGACCGCCTCCACGTGAGGCTGCGCGACGTCCAGAAGCAGGTCCTGTCGTCGAAGCTCGAGCTTCCCGAGGACCCGATCGACGAGGTCGCCTTCGTCTACGAGGTCCTGTTCCTCCTGAAGCAGGGCCAGAGGCTCGACCTCCGCGAGTTCCTCTCGCGCGCCTTCACGGGAGCGACGATCGAGGCGCGCTGGGACGACTTCCGCGCGCGCTGGCTGCGCAGCCTCGTCGAGGGGCTCCAGGAGATCATCGACCGGATCGAGGGCCTGCTGCGAGACGAGCCCGTCGACCCCGAGGAGATCTTCGCGCTCGTCCTCCTCGCGGGCTTCGCCGAGGCGGGCGAGGACGGCGCCGCCGCCGGGGACGACGACGACGCCGACGCCGCGAGCGAGAGCGCGCCCCGGGCGCCCGAGGCCTCGTCCGACGGGGCGTCCCTGCGCGCCGCGATCGCGCGGCTCCCGGAGCCTCGCCGCGGCGACCTCGAGACCGACCTCGAGATCCTCGCGCTCGAGCGGCGGAAGAAGCGGCCGAGCCCCGAGCGTCTCCTCGAGATCGTCTCCTCCTTCGAGGCCGTCTCGGGCGAGCTCGGAGCGCTCGCGCGCGCGCAGGCCGGGCTGCCCCTGCGCGAGAGCGCGAAGGCGCGCTCGAAGAACCCGAAGGCGAGGAAACCCGCGGCGAGGAAGCCCAGCGCGGCGCGCGCGAAGAAGCTCCCGTCGGGGAAGACGGCCGGGAAGAAGCGGAAGCGCTGAACGAAAGGGCGCGATTCACCACGGTCTCCGTCCCGACCCCGCGAGAGAACACGAAGGCGCGAAGGCGCGAAGGCGCAAGGAACGTCCCGAGGAAGGAAGCTCGGCGTCGCCGGCCGAGCCCTTCGCGTCTTCGCGTCTTCACATCTTCGCGTCTTCGCGTTCCCGACACCGCGCGGAGCCTTCATGGTCGCGAGTCGCAACCATGCTGAATGACGCCCTGTCGTCTAGGAGCGCGTGGCTGGACCGCTCCTCATCGCATCATCGCCGCTGTTACTTTTCCGTGAGCTGAAGCTTCACCTCGCTTGCAAGATGCGCGGCCGAACGTAGCCAAGCGCGCACATTCCGTGTAACTTTCCCCCATGCGCCGGCGGGCCGTCGCGACGCTCGTTCTCGGAGCAGGCGTCCCGATGGGCGTCCTCGCTTACCTCGCCCTCCGCTCGATCGCGCTCGAGCGCGGAGCCGAGACGCAGGAGGAGGAGCACCGCGCGCGCAAGGCGGCGACCGCGGTCGTCGATCGCTTCCAGGACCTCCTCGACCACGCCGAGGAAGGCCTCGCGCGCCAGGTCCAGAGCGCGCTCGCGCGAGTCGACCCCGAGCCTCCCGACGAGG
Organism: bacterium; assembly: GCA_016200955.1. Lineage (GTDB taxonomy): Bacteria > Planctomycetota > J058 > J058 > JACQDU01 > JACQDU01. Next base: position 2,920 of record JACQDU010000337.1, on the reverse strand, counting down.
AGCCGGAGCCCGGCGTGCTCCTCCCGCCCGCGCTCAACGCCCGCGGCCTCGCCGTCGCGCGAGCGCTCGACGCGCTCAAGAGCGAGGCTCTCGCGAGCGAGACGTTCCTCGTCTCCTCGCAGGGGCGCCTCGTGTGGCCGAGGGTCGTCCGGCGCCCGGGGGGAGCGCACGAGCTAGACCCTCGCGACCGCGACCTCGTCCGTTCCGCTCTCAGGGAGGGAGAGCCGGAGTCGGCGAAGGTCGAGGACGTGGCCTGGGCCGAGATCGCTCTCAGGAACGCCCTCGAGCTCTGCCACGACGAGGACCTCCGCTGCTTGCTGCGCATGAAGCAGGTCGACCTCGCTCTCAGGAAGAACGAGATCGACCGCTCGCTCGTTCTCCTCCGCCTCGTCCGCGCGCGCGAGGGAGCGCGCGACCTCGAGGGCGAGCCGCTCGCTCCCCGCGCGGCGAGGCGCCTCGCGGAGGTCGCGGCGTTGGCCGGGCGCCCCGAGGAGGGCCTCGCCGCGCTCCTCGACGCCGCTCTGGCGATCGCGGAGGACCGGTGGGGCCAGGAGCCGTACGCGCGGCGCGACCTCTTCGAGACGGTCGTCGCCGAGTCGCGGCACCTCGCCGCCACTCTCCCCGCCGAGAGCGCCTCGCGGGCGGAGCGCGCGCTCGAGCACGCGGAGGCTCGCGCCGCCTTCCTCGACGAGCTCGACGTCGTGCTGCGCGACAACGCCTCGGCCTTCCGCCGGAGGACGCACGCCGCCTCTCCCGACCCGGCGCGCGCGGGAGAGCCGCTCGGGAAGTTCGTGCGCGTCGGCCAGGAGATATCGGGCGAGACGCGCCTCTTCGCCGTCGCTCCGCTCGAGGGGCCGATCACGAGGGCGGCGGCCGTCACCTCGAGCTCGCGCGCCGAGGGCAAGCAAGCGCTCGTGGGCGTCGAGATCGACCTCCCGAAGCTCCGGGAGAGGCTCGCGGCGGAGGTCGCCTCGGTCGAGTCCACGACCGAGGAGAGGATCGCGATCCTCGACGGCGAGGGCGTCCCCTTCGGCGGCGACTCGGACCTCGCGGCGGCGAGCCAGCGCGTGCCGGGGTACCCGAGGAAGTTCGCGGCGACCGCGGACGTGCCGCTCGCCGAGGCGCTCCCGGGCTGGCGCGTCCTCGCGGCGCCGCGCGACCCCGACGCGCCGGTCCTGAAGGCCGCCCTCCGCCTCCAGCTCTCGGGAGCGCTCGTCGCGATCTGCGCGCTCGTCGCGCTCGGAGCGTTCGTGCTCGCGCTCCGCGCGGCTTCGCGGGAGGTCGAGGTCGCCCGGGTGAGGACGGACCTCGTCCGGAACGTCTCTCACGAGCTCAGGACGCCCGTCGCGTCGATCCTCATGCTCGCCGAGGTCCTCGAGGAAGGCGGCCTCCCGGAGACGAAGCAGGGCGAATACGTTACGAGGATCGTGCGCGAGTCTCGGCGGCTCGCGAAGCTCATCGAGAACGTCCTCGACATCGCGCGGATCGAGCGCGGAGCGAGGAAGGTCGACCTGCGCCCCGCCCCTCTCGGGGAGACGGTCTCGCAGGCCGTCGCGACCTTCAAGGAGAGCGAGGAGGGGCGCGCCGCCCAGGTCTCTCTCGACCTCGCGAGCGGGGATGCTCTCGTGCCGCTCGACCCCGGCGCCATGGAGCAGGTCCTCGTGAACCTGATCTCGAACGCGGTCAAGTACTCGCCCGAAGGAGAGCCCGTCGTCGTCGCGAGCGCGGTCAGCGAGCACGAGGCGCGGATCTCGGTGCGCGACCGCGGCCGCGGCCTCACGCCGGAGGAGCAGAGGCGCCTGTTCGCGCCGTTCTACCGCGCTCGCCCCGAGGACGGGAACGCCACGGGAGTCGGCCTCGGCCTCGTCATCACGCGCGAGCTCATCCGCCTCCAGGGAGGGCGCCTCGAGGTCGAGAGCGCTCCCGGCCGCGGCAGCTCGTTCGTCGTCGTCTTGCCGCGCGCGAACGGATCGTGAAAGATATGAGCCCGGACCGGAGAGGGGAGCCAGCGTGAGCGGAGAGCTCGGGGAGCGCGCACAGATCCTCCTCGTGGAAGACGAGGAAGCGCTCCGCGTGAGCGTGAAGGACAAGCTCGAGCTCGAGGGCTTCACCGTCGAGGCGACCTCGAACGGCGAGGAGGCCCTGCGCCGGATCAAGTCGAAGACGCACGACCTCGCGATCCTCGACGTCGTCTTGCCCGGCATGAGCGGGCTCGAGGTCCTGAAGCGGATCCGCGACAAGGAAGCCGAGGGCGGCACGGGAGCGCCGCACACTCCCGTGATCCTCCTCACGGCGCGCGCCCACGAGAGCGACAAGGTCCTGGGCCTCGAGCTCGGGGCCGATGACTACATCACGAAGCCCTTCGGCGTGCGCGAGCTCGTCGCGCGAGTCCGCGCTCACATAAGGCGCGAGCGCGCTCACCGCGACGGCGATGCCGAGCCGCCGCCTCCCGTGCCGCCGGGCTACAAGTTCGGCGACTGCACCGTGGACTTCTCCGGCTTCAAGTTCAAGAAGAAGACCAAGGAGATCCGCCTCTCGGCGCTCGAGTGGAAGATCCTCTCCGTCCTCGTCCGCGAGCGCGGCCGCACCGTGACGCGCGAGCGCTTCCTGCGGGAGATCTGGGGCTGGGAGAAGCTCCCCGTCACGCGCACGGTGGACTTCCACGTCTCTCGCCTGCGCTCGAAGGTCGACGACGCCAAGGAGCCCAGGCACATCATCACGGTGCACGGGATCGGGTATCGCTTCGAGGAGTAGGCGCGCTCGATCTCCCGGGAAGAGAAAGAAACTAACCACGAAGACACGAAGACACGAAGATCGCCTGCTTCGTGTCTTCGTGTCTTCGTGGTTCGTCGTTCGTCCTTCTCCGAGCGCCGGGAGAGAGCGCGCGCTCAGAACGACCGGAGGACCTCGTCGAGCGGGA
>JACQDU010000336.1 GCA_016200955.1 bacterium | reverse complement strand
GCGAAGGCGCTCGAAGACCGAGATGAGGACGCCCATCGCTCGATCGGCGAGTGGAAGCGTCGCGACTTCCGGTCGATCATCGCGGAGCGGCAAGGCCAGAGGCTCGGTGAGGGAAACGCCGTGCCCGAGGTCGCCTGCCGTGCGCTCGGGCTCCTCGAAGGCGAGGCGGCCACCGCGCTCGAGCCGCTCGCGCGCTACCTCGCGTTCGAGGAGGACGAGCTGAGAGCTCGGTTCCCTGCCGAGGCCATCTCGAAGCTCGCCGGGGTCAAGGAGGCGCGCCGCGATGCCGCGGAGCACGCCCTCGGAATCGTCGAGGCCGGACGAGTGCGTTTCGGAGACACGAGCCCGTACTGGCAGTACGTCCGCCACTCGCTCCCCTCGGCGCCGGTCATGGGGGCGGAGGCGGCCACGGCCGCGGGCTTCTACAACGCCGCCCTGTCGAGGTCGGGGAGAGGTGACTTCGCGGGTGCGATCGAGGACTACACGCGAGCGATCGAGCTCGATCCGACGGACCCGAGGTCGTGGAACGGCCGCGGCAACGCGCGGCACGAGAAGGGCGACCTGCGTGGCGCGCTCGAGGACCTCTCTCGCGCGCTCGCGCTCGCTCCGCGGGACGCGCGGATCCTCGCGAATCGCGGGTATGCGAAGAGGGACGCGGGAGACCTCGCGGGCGCGATCGAGGACCTGACGCGCGCCATCGAGCTCGATCCGCAATACGGCCTCGCCTGGGATCGCCGAGGAGACGTGCGGATGGCGCAGGGCGACCTCGAGCGCGCGATCGAGGACCACGAGCACGCCGTCGCGCTCCTCCCGAAGAGCGCCCCGTGCCGTTACAACCTTGCGAACGCGCGCAGAGCGAAGGGCGACGCCGATCGCGCCATCGCGGACTTCACGCGAGCCCTCGAGCTCGATCCGCGCCTCGCGGCAGGCTGGGCAAACCGCGGAGTCGCGCGTCGGGACAAGGGTGACCTCACGGGAGCGATCGAGGACCTCTCGCACGCGATCGAGCTCGAGCCGGGGGCCGCGCTCTCGTGGGCGGGTCGTGGTGTTGCCCGGGAGCGGAAGGGCGACCTCATGGGAGCGATCGACGACCTCTCCCACGCGATCGAGCTGAGTCCGCGCGACGTGAAGCTCTGGAGCACCCGTGGAGGAGTGCGCTTCGAGGCCGGCGACGCCGCGCGGGCCATCGAGGACGCGACTCACGCGATCGAGCTCGACCCGCGCTTTGCGCCGGCGTGGGACAACCGAGGCATGGCTCGGCACGTGAAGGGCGACCGCGCAGGCGCGGACGCCGACTTCACGCGTGCGATCGAGCTCGATCCGCGTTACGCCCGGGCATGGTTCAATCGAGCGAGACTGCGCACCGAGGGCGGCGATCGCGCGGGCGCGATGGACGACCTGACGCACGCGCTCGAGGCCAACCCAAGGTTCGGCGCGGCGTGGCACGCACGGGGTGTCGCGCGGCAGGCGAGCGACGACCACGCCGGTGCGATCGCGGACTACACTCGTGCGCTCGAGCTCGATCCGGGCTTCGCGCAGACCTGGAACAACAGGGGAGCCGCGCGGCAGCGCACAGGGGACCGGGCGGGCGCGCTCGAGGACTACACGCGCGCGCTCGCGGTCGACTCCAAGCTCCCCGAGGCATGGATCTCGCGCGGCATCCTCCGCATGCAGATGGGAGACAGGAAGGGCGCGAGGGAAGACCTCGCGCGCTTCCTCGAGCTAGCGCCCAACCACACGCACGCGCCCGCGGCGAGGGCGGAGCTCGAGAAGCTCTCCTCGCCGTAGACGGGCCGTTCTGGGCGCCGCGAGCTAGGCGAGCCCCGAGGCGAGGATGTCCTGGATGTCGATCATGCCCACCGGCCGCCCGTCGCGGTCGATGACGGGGAGCTCGTCGATCTTCTTCTCGCGGAGGATCCTCGCGGCCTCGCTCGCGAGGCGGTCGGGGGCGATCGTCATGGGAGACCTCGTCATGACGCTCGAGATCGGGACCGCGAGGACGTTCGCCTCGTGAGCGTGGCGGCGGAGGTCGCCGTCCGTGAAGATCCCGGCGAGGCGGCCGCGGCCGTCCACGACGATGATCGCTCCGGCGCGCGCCTCGCTGATCGCGAGGAGGGCCTCGCTCACGGGGCGCGTCTCCTCGATCGTGGGGCACCGCGGCCCTCGGCGCATGATCTCCTCGACCTTCATGAGCTTCCGGCCGAGGCTTCCGCCGGGGTGAAACTGCGCGTACCTCTCCGGGTCGAAGTTCCTGAGCTTCAGGACCGCGAGCGCGAGCGCGTCTCCCAGGACGAGCATGGCCGTCGTCGAGGTCGTGGGAGCGAGGCCCATCCAGGCCTCGTCCACGTCGCCGATCTTGAGCACGACGTCCGCCGCTCGCGCGACCGTCGAGCCGTTCCCGCTCGTGATCGCGAGGATCTTCGCGCCGATCTTCTTGATCGGGTCGAGGAGGCGGACGATCTCGGACGTCTCGCCCGACTTCGTCATGATGAGCACGACGTCATCGGCGCAGATGCGGCCGAGGTCTCCGTGAACGGCCTCGGCGGCGTTGAGCGCGAGGGACGGGCTCCCCGTCGAGGCGAGCGTCGCCGAGATCTTCTGGCCCACGAGCCACGGCTTGCCCATGCCCGTGACGACGATCCGGCCCTTGCAGTGGAGGAGGAGCTTGGCGGCTTGCTCGAAGTTCGCGTCGATGCGTTCTATGAGCGCCCGGACGGCCTTGGCTTCGTGCTCGATGACCTTGCGGGCGTAGTCGAGGGTCTCTTCGGGGGTCGACACTAATCTGCTCTCTGCGTCTCGGCCCGCGGAAGGCTCGCGCCGACCCGTCCGCGATCCTCTCCGCTCAATCCTAAGGATCCGGGCGAGGAGCGCAAGCCCATAAACGGCGTCCAGCCTCGTGCACCCTGGAAGTGGCCCGGGGCTCCCTTGCATGATAAGCTTGCACTCTTTGAGACGAGCCCCGATCCCTTTGAACGACCAACTGGAACCGCAAGATCGCACCTTGGAACGCGTTCCGTTCGCGGAAGCGACGCGAATCTTCGTCGAGACGTTCGAGAAAGTGCCGGGAGACGAGGTCGTCGGCTGGGCGCACGACCGCTGCGCTGCGAGGAGGAGAAGGACCTTCTCGGCATCGCCACGCGAGCGCCCATGATCGTGATCCTCGACGCGACCTCGCCCGAGACCATGAGCGACCTCTCGCGGCTCATGCGGCGCTCCGAGGAGATCCGGAACAAGCCCTACTTCTTCATCGACCACCACCGCCGCGGAGCCGCGGACATCGAGGACCTGCCGAACGCGAAGGGCGTGCGCCTCGAGGACGCGCAGTCGACGTGCGCGATCCTCATCCACGTCATGCGGAACCTCGGGCTCGAGCTCGACCCGACCTCCGAGGAGGGCTTCCGGATCGCCGTCGCCGCGAAGGCGGGCATCGAGACCGACCTGATCGGTGTGGACAAGGACGGCCTCGCTCCCTCCACGCGTTCCGCCCTCGCTTACCTCGAGAGCGTGATCGGCGAGCGCGGCGAGGAGATCCTCGAGAAGCTGCGCGGGCTAAAGCAGCCGCTCACCTGGTACCGGAAGCTCGGCGAGGCGCTCTCCCGGATCGCGGAGTACGACCAGAAGATCGCCGTGCTCGGCCTCGGGGTCGTCGACGACACGGGCATGATCCCCTTCGTCGCGAACGAGCTCATGGCGACCGGCCCCTTCAAGACCGCGATCGTCTTCGGCCTCGTCTACGACCGCATCGAGGACCGGATCGTCGCCGTCGACATCGATGCCTCGGGCCGCTCCTCGCAGGACACCGAGGTCGTCTTGCCCGACCTCTTCTCGGAGATCTTCTACATAACCGACGAGGAGGGCCGGAAGATATCCAAGGGAGGCGGCCGCTCGAACATGCTCCTCGGCGACTACTCGGGCGCCGGAGCATCGGTGCCGCTCCGCTACTGGCGCGACCTCCCGACGGCTTCCGTCGACGACAAGGTCGACCTCCTCGAGCGACACGCGTGGCCGGCGGAGTTCCTGCGGCTCCGCCACCTGATCTCGTCGCGCGTGGGGCTCAAGCCGGACAAGATCCTCTCCGCCGTCGCCGTCCCCGACGTCTCGCAGAACGGCGCCGGGGTGAGCGAGGGCCGGTAAAGGAGCTCGCGCCGCCTCGTCGAGGCTTCAACGAGGATCCCGGCCCTCGCGATATTCGGCACTCTCGAGCTCGTCGTCGCCGGCGGCGGAGAAGGCGGCCTTCGACCAGGCGACCTCGAGCTTTCCGCCGCTCCGGGCGAGGACGGAGAAGACATCGAAGCGGCACGGCCTCTCCGTGAGCCCGTGCTCGTCGAGAAAGACGAGCGCCGCTCGCGTGAGCGCCCTCACCTTGCCTCTCGTC
>JACQDU010000358.1 GCA_016200955.1 bacterium | reverse complement strand
GAGCGGGGCCGTGTCGTCGTGGCGAGCGGCGACCGCGGGCCACCCGAGCAGGACGATCGGCGTGGCCTCCGACTCGACCTCGACGCGGCGCTCGCCCAAGGCCGGCGGCTCGACCGTCGGCAGCGGATCGAGGTCGGGCCCGCGAGGCATGGTCCCGAAGTACTTCTCCGCGAGAGCGACGGCGTCCTGGAACTTCACATCTCCCACCAGCGAGATCGTCATGTGGTTCGGAGCGTAGTGCGCTTCGAAGAACTTCTTGGCCGTCGTCGCCGAGAGGGCCTCGAGGTCGCACATGAAGCCGATCACCGGCCTCCCGTAAGGGTGGGCGTGGAAGGCGGCCGCGACGAACTCCTCCTCGAGCTGGCCGTAGGGGCTCGACTCGACGCGCATGCGGCGCTCCTCCTTGACCGCGTCGCGCTCCTTGTAGAACTCGCGCAGGACGGGGTCGCGGAAGCGCTCGGCCTCGAGCTCGAACCAGAGCTCGAGACGGTTCGCGGGGAGGGTCACGTGGTAGCACGTCACGTCCGTCGACGTGAAGGCGTTCAGGCCCGCGCCGCCGTTCCGCTGGAGGAGAGTCGAGTACTCGTCCGTCCGCACGAACGCCTTGGCCTCGTCCTGCGCGGCCTTCCATGCCTTCTCGGCAGCGGCGATCTTCTCCTTGGACGCGCCCGCCGCGCGGAGGGCCTTGAGCTCCAGGAAGGCCTTCTCCGTCTTCTCGATCGCCGGCTTCTCCTTCTCCCAGTTGTCGCCGCCGGTCGTCGTCGAGCCCTTGAAGGCCATGTGCTCGAACAGGTGAGCGATCCCGGTCTCTCCCGTGTTCTCGTCCACCGAGCCCACGTCCACGCACGTCGCCATGGCGACGATCGGGGCCGTGTGCTTCTCGATCACGAGGAGCCGGAGCCCGTTCGGGAAGACCTTCTCCTGGACGCTCTTCTCGAGCGACTCGAGCCCCGCGGGCTTGTCCTCGGCGCGCGAGGGCGCGAGCGCGAAGCCCAGCGCCACGACGAGCGCGAGGGCGGCGGCCCCCGTTCTCTCTCTCATGGTTACTCCCCCTTCTTCTTCTTGCCCGACTTCTCCGCGCGCTCGACGAGCTGCTTCACGGCGGCGTCGAGGCCTTCGCCGCGGACGTTGACGTAGCGGACCCTCCCCGTGTGATCGAGGAGGTAAGCGACAAATCCGTGGACCTTCCAGGCCGTGGCGAAGTCGTTCGCCTCGCCCTTCCCGTCGAAGTAATGGCGCCAGGAGATCTTCGTGTCCTTGAGGACGCCTTCGAGCGCGGCGCGGTCGCGGTCGAGCGAGATCCCGAGGACCTCGAGGCCGCGATCCTTGAATTGCTCCTGGACCTTCTTGATCTCCTCGAGCTTCGCCTTGGCTTCGGGGTCCCAGGCGCCCCAGAAGACGACGACCACGACCTTCCCGAGGTAAGCGTCGAAGCGCCACTCGACGTCGGCCTGGTCCTTCTTGTTCGGGAGCTCCTTCGCCGGGCGGCCGAGCTCGTTCATGAAGGCGGCGAAGCCGACCCTGTCCTGCTCCTCCTTCAAGACGCGCGCGAGCGCCTCCTTCGAGCCCGCGGATGCGTCGAGCTTGTCGCGGAGCTCCCTGAGCGTCTGCTTGAACTCGGAGAGGAGCTTGCTCCGCTTCTCCTCGTCGTTCTCCTTCGCGGCCTTCTCGTTCCCGTAGACGCTGTAGGCGAGGAGGTGGAGCGCGTTCGCGTGAGCGAGCTGCTCCTTCAAGGCGAGGGCCTTCCGGTCGCGCATGGCCTTCTTGTCCGGCGTGTCGGCGGTCTCGCCGATCGCGAGGCGCACGGCCTCTCCGAGGAAGCTCTCGGCGATCCGCGCCTCCGTCCCGGCGCCCTCGGCCTCGCCCTTCGCGAGCTTGAGCCGCGCGAGCTCGAGGTGAGCGGTCGTGTCGTCCGTCTTCGCCTTGACCCTCTTGGTGCAGAGCTCGATCGCCTTCCCGAGACGGTCCTCGGGCGCTCCGTCGTTCCAGCGGTCGAGGAGGCGCGTGAGCTCCTCGCGGGAAGGCCGTCTCGTCGTCCTCGTCCTGCGACCGCGCGGCGCCGGCGAGGGCAGCGAGGGAGACGGCACAGGCCAGGGTCAAGGAAAGACGCGGCAGAGAAGCCAAGCGGACCTCCGGAATCCAGGGCGGCGCGCGCGCAGGCGTGCAAGACGCGAGATTCTACGGTCTCTCCCGCATTGGCGATAGAGTCGGATTCCAGGAGCGCGCGAGCGCCGGCGTTCGTTCGCTGGCCCCGGTGCGCTCCCATGGTATTCCTTTCCTCACGGGAGGGAGCCATGGACGGCACGGTCGTCTCGATCCAGATCGCTCGCACGGCGCACGGGCCCATGGAGACGGTCCCGGAGGCCCGGGCGCTCGAGGGGAAGGGCCTCGAGGGCGACCGGTACTTCAAGAGGGACGGGAAGTTCTCGGGCAAGGTCGGCCCCGGACGCGAGGTCACGTTCATCGCGATCGAGGCCATCGAGGCGCTCGCGCGCGAGCACGGGATCGAGCTCGAGCCCAGGGACAGCCGCAGGAACGTCACGACGCGCGGCGTCTCCCTGAACGACCTCGTCGGGCGAGAGTTCCTCGCGGGCGACGTCCGCCTGCGCGGGATCCGGCTCTGCGAGCCTTGCGCTCACCTCTCCGCGCTCACGGGGAAGGAGCTCCTGCGCGGCCTCGCCGGGCGCGGGGGGCTCACGGCGGAGGTCCTCGCCTCCGGCCGCGCCCTCGAGTCGATCCCTTCCCCGACTTCGTGAGAGGAGAACGGGGCGCGCTGCCGATCGACCCTCTCCTCCCGGAGATCGTGGAGAAGGTGCGGGCGGGCGGCGCGCTCGTCCTCGAGGCGGAGCCCGGCGCGGGGAAGACGACGCGCGTGCCTCCCGCTCTCCTGGAGATTTTCCCGGGAGAAGTCCTCGTCCTCGAGCCGCGGCGGATCGCGGCGCGCCTAGCCGCCCAGCGCGTCGCCCGGGAGCGCGGCGAGAAGCCCGGAGAGACGGTCGGCTACCAGACGCGCTTCGAGGAGCGCTCGGGCCCGAGGACGCGGCTCCGCTTCCTCACGGAAGGGATCCTCGTCCGCCGGCTCCTGCGAGACCCGCTCCAAGACGGCGTGTCTCTCGTCGTGCTGGACGAGTTCCACGAGAGGCACCTCGAGGGCGACCTCGCGCTCGCGCTCCTCGCGCACGCTCGTCGGAAGCGCGGCGACCTCGCGATCGTCGTCATGTCCGCGACGCTCGACGTGGGCCCGGTCGCGGCCTTCCTGGGAGCGCCCGTTCTCTCCGCTCCCGGCGCCGCGTTCGAGGTCGCGATCGAGCACGAGAGCGGGAGCGCGCCGCTCCCGGAGCGCGTCCGGTCCGCGCTCGAGCGCGTCGTCTCGGAACGAACGCCCGACCCGCCGGGAGACGTGCTCGTCTTTCTCCCGGGAGCATCGGAGATCCGCGCGGCGCTCGGCGCGTGCTCGAGCCTGGCGCGCGAGCGCGCGCTCTCTCTCTTGCCGCTCCACGGCCGTCTCTCGTCGAGCGAGCAGGACCGGGCGCTCGAGCCCTCGTCTCAAAGGAAGGCGATCTTCTCGACGAACGTCGCGGAGACCTCGGTCACGATCGAGGGAGTCGCGTGCGTGATCGACTCCGGGCTCGCCCGCGTCGCGGGGTGCTCGTCGTGGTCGGGGCTGCCCACGCTCGAGGTCGAGCCGATCAGCCGCGCCTCGGCGAAGCAGCGCGCCGGTCGCGCCGGCCGCACGCGCCCCGGCAAGTGCGTGCGCCTCTACTCGAAGGAAGACCACGACGCGCGGCCCGCGTTCGCGGCGCCCGAGATCGCTCGCGTGGACCTGGCGGAGACGGTGCTCGCGCTCCGGGCCGCGGGGCACGACGCGCGGACTCTCCCGTGGCTCGAGGCGCCGCCGTCCTTCCCGATCGAGACGGCGGAGGGCCTCCTCGCGAAGCTCGGAGCGATCTCGCAGGGAGGAGTGACGGCGATCGGGCGGCGCCTGCTCTCTCTCCCGCTGCATCCGCGCCTCGCGCGCGTCGTCGTGGAAGCCGAGGAGAGAGGCGTCGCGCGTGAGGGCGTCGCGATCGCCGCTCTCCTGAACGAGCGGTCGATCGGAGCCTTCACGCTCGAGCGCGGTCGCTCCTCGTCGGGAAAGAGAGACGAGGGCGAGGCCGCCTCGGACGCGCTCGAGCTGCTCGAGCGCTTCGAGGCGGCGCGGAGAGCCGACTTCCAGGAGAGCGCGCTCGCGGCGCTCGGCGTCGATCCGTTCGCCG
>JACQDU010000357.1 GCA_016200955.1 bacterium | reverse complement strand
GTCCTCCTCGTCGGGCTCCTCTACTTCGGGTGGTGCTTCGGCGCCGCGGGGTTCGCGAGAGCCGCCGGCGAGGCGCCATCCGAGGGCCCGCGAGCCCTCGTCGAGACGATCGGCGTCGCTCTCCTCCTCCTGAACGCTCTCTGGACGTGGGCGTTCCCGTCGACCAACGCGCTCACGTTCACGATGCCGGAGGTGCAGCTCCTGTTCCCGGCGCCGATCGCGCGAGCCGCGCTCATCCGCATGAAGATCGCCTCGGTCCAGCTCGGGCTCGCCTTCTCGTCTCTCATGATGGGCTTCGTCACGCGCAACATGCCGGCGCTCAAGGGGTGGGCAGTCTGCCTCGGAGCGTGGCTCATCTTCAACCTCATGCACATGAACAGGCTCGCGGCGTCTCTCGTGGCGGTCGAGAAGCCGGCGCCGCTCCGCTACAGGATCGCGCTCCCGCCGGTCCTCGGCCTGCTCTTGCTCCTCTACTTCTTCATCGTGAGGGCCGACGTCGCCTTCGAGGAAGCCGCGGTCGCGGCGAGCGAGGCTCTCGCGCGCCGCCGCGAGGAGTTCCTGAGGACCGGCCGCTTCACGGCTCCCGCGACGCGGCCCTTGCGGCCGGCGCCGATCGCGCTCGGGCCGGTGGGCCATCCCATCGCGGCGCTCGTCTGGAAGAACCTGCTCATGGCGACGCGCTTCCCCGTGAGACGAGCCGTCCTCATCGCGCTCGGCTTCCTGGGAGCCGCGCTCATCGCGGCGAACGTTCCCGGGTGGGGGCCTTACTGCGCGGTCGTCGCCGTCTTCCCGGGGACGTTCGCGGGAGTCAGCCTCTTCATGGGGCCCGACTTCGCGCGCTACGACCTGCGAGCGAGCCTCCGCTCGCCCGACCTCTTGAAAGCGCTCCCGCTCCCGGGCTGGCAAGTCTTCCTGGGAGAGGTCCTGGCGCCCGCGCTCCTGCTCGCCCTGGGGCAGGTCTTCCTAATCTCTCTCACGGCGCTCCTCCTCTCGGGAGAGGCGCTGCGAGGGAGCCAGTTCGCGGAGGCTCCCGTCGTGCCGCTCGTCCTCGGAGGTCTCCTGGCCCTCCTCCCGCTCGACCTGTTCAACCTCACGATCGCGAACGGAGCGGCCGTGTGCTTCCCGGGCTGGGTGCCGCTCGGACCGCAGGCGACCCGGGGCAGCGAGGCCATGGGAGTCATGATCCTCGTCAACATCGCGCGCTTCTTCCTGCTCGCGATCGGCCTCGGCGTCCCGGGCCTCGGCGCGGTCCTCGCGGGAGCGATCCTCTTCCCGTGGATCGGCCCCTGGGCCGTCCCGATCGCCTGCGCTCTCGGGGGCGCGGGCGTGCTCGCCGAGGTCGCCCTCATGGTCCGCTTCCTGGGAGAGAGGCTCGAGCGGCTCGACCCCTCGCGGGACCTCGCCTAGGAGGCCGCGCCCGCGTGCGCGGGCTCGCCGACGACGATCTCGTCGATCTTCCAGCCGTCCCTCACCTCGACGTGAGTGTCGAGGAGAGCGCGCAGCCAGCTCGTCTCGTTGTAGGGAAGCGAGTGCTTGAGGCAGTACGCGCGCACGATCCGCCCCGCGCTCTCGAGCTCGAAGTGGTTGAGCTTGGGAGCGATGTGATGCTCGACCTGGCGGTCGAGACCGATCAAGGTCTGGCGGAAGAACCAGCTCGTCTTGAAGTTCCTCGTGCTCACGAGCTGCACGAGGAGGGCGTCGTTCGGCTCCTTGACGAGCGGATAGGGGACGTGAGCCGGCGCGAAGATGAACGCGAGGAAGATGCCGCAGATCGGCGTCGAGATCGCGTAGAGGAGAATCACGGTCTTCAAGGGAAGGAAGAAGGCCGGCAGGACCAGCCAGAGGAAGTAGTGGCACGCAATCCAGCCGAGGTCGGCGAGGTGCCTCGCCACGTGATTCCCTCGAGCGATCTCCGCGATGTCGAAGTGGAGGCTCGTGAGCCGGAGGTCCACCAGCACGAGCGGCGCTCCCACGAGCCAGAATACGGGCGCCTGGACCCATCGTTGGAGCCAGCGCACGAGCCTCGAGTGGCTCCCGTGCTGCCGTGTGCTCAGCGCGAGGAGACCTTGCTGGACGTCCGGGTCCTTCTCGGCGACGTTGACGTTCGGGTGGTGGAGGAGGTTGTGCTTGTGCCTCCAGTAAGCGACCGAGAGCCCGCCGAGCACCGTGAAGCCGAGCGAGGCGAGGAGCGAGTTCACCCACGCCCGATCGCTCGTCGCGCCGTGAGCGCCGTCGTGCCCGCACATCGCCGCTCCCGTGAGGAGCCATCCGGCGAGGCACGCGATGGGCGCTTGCAGCCACCAGGGCTGCTCGGGCCGGGCCAGGATCACGACGAGCGACCCGAACGCGAGCGCGATCAGCAGGAGGAACTTCGCGTACGTCTTGAGAGCGGCGGGCTTTCCCAACCCCGCGGCGCGGATCTCCTCACGGAGATCCGACAGCGAGTAGGTCGTCCGCGGCAAGCTCTCGCGGAGAGACAAGGCAGCTTGAGTCGGGATGGGCGTGGTGCACTCTCTTCTCTGATTCCTGAGCTGGACGTAACCTTGTATCGAAACATTCTCATTCTGGCGAGCCATGCGCGAAATGGCGAGCGAGAAATAGCTTTCCCTCCTCGAGATGCGCCCTGTTCGACCCACTCTCCGTGCACGTTACTTTAGTGAAACGTGCGCGCGGTATGCTCGCGGCGCGCTACCTTACCTTACGGAGACTGCGAACGCATGGATCTGACGCTGGGAGAGCTCGCGGCATCCCTGGGAGGCGAGCTCTCCGACCCGACGGTCTCCGAGCGACGGATCCTGGCGATCCGCTCGCTCGCATCCGCGGGCGAGAACGACGTGTCCTTCTTCCGGGGAGACCCTCGCTATCTCGCTCAGGCTCGCGAGACGCGCGCGGCGGCGATCGTCTGCGACGCGAGGATCGAGGGAGCGACGCGCCCTCTCGTGCTCGTCGAGGACGCGGGGCTCGCGGTCTCCTTCCTCCTCGCGGCCGTGCGCGACCTCGACAATCCTCCGCCTCCTCCGGGGATCCACCCCAAGGCTCACGTCGACGAGAGCGCCGAGATCGGGCCCGGCGTCTCGATCGGGCCCTGCGCTGTCATAGAGGCGCAGGCGAAGGTCGGCGCGCGCTCGCGGATCTCCGCCGGAGCTTTCGTCGGCCGAGGAACCGTCCTGGGAGAAGACTGTCATCTGCACCCGGGCGCGGTCGTCTTGCATCACTGCACCCTCGGCGCGCGCGTCATCCTCTGGTCGGGCGCCGTGATCGGGAGAGACGGCTTCGGCTTCCTCCAGCGAGAAGGCCGTCACCTGAGGATCCCGCAGGTCGGCGGCGTCGTCCTGGGAGATGACGTCGAGGTCGGGTCCTGGTCGAGTGTCGACCGCGGAGCCGTGGACCCGACCGTCGTGGGAGAAGGCGTCAAGATCGACTCCCATTGCCACGTCGCTCACAACTGCAAGGTCGGCGAGCACTCCCTCCTGATCGGCTACGCGCGCATGGGAGGCTCGGCGACCCTCGGCAAGAACGTGATCCTCGCCCAGGAAGCCGCGATCGGCGAGCGCCGGACCGCGGGCGACGGCGCCGTCCTCGCCTCGGGCGCTCGCGCTCTCTACAAGGACGTGGGAGCGGGAGAGATGGTCCTCGGCTTCCACGCTCGCCCCTTCACGCAC
>JACQDU010000356.1 GCA_016200955.1 bacterium | reverse complement strand
CTCCCTCCGCTCCGGGCAAGATCGTCTTGAGCGCGACGACGCGACGGAGCCGCTCGTCCCACGCGCGGAAGACGACGCCCATGCCGCCTCGCCCCAGCTCGGAGAGGAGGACGAACGGCCCCACGCGGCGTGAGGGGTCCGCCCGCGCGCCCTCGACCTCCCGCGCGAGCTCGGCGTCGCTCGCCGGCTCGGGGCGAGCGTCCGGGTCAGCTGCCGGGGAGCAAGGCGAGAGCCGCTCGGACGCCGGTCGCGCCGCGAGCGGCGGCGAGGGCTCGGAGAGCGGTCGCGCGCTTCGCGCGCTCCCCGCTGCACGCTTCGCGTTTCCTCGCTCGGTCGCTTCGCTCCCTGCGCTCGGACGCTCGGCTGTCCGCGTCGCTCCCTCCGCCGCCGCGAGCGCCGTCGCGGCGAGAGGAGGCGCGAGCTCGGGCGCGCGGACCCTTGCGCGGCACGAAGGGCAGGTGCCGTGCTTCCCCGCGTCCTCCGCGGTGAACGGGATCGCGCGACCGCAGCCCGGGCACTGGAAGACGGCCATGTTCCCCCGACTCCGGTGTGATGGCTCGCCGCCTCGGCGCGCGCCAGAGCTCGCGCCTCAGCGCGCGCCGCGGAAGGCCTCCTTGAGCGCCCGCGAGAGCTCGGGCAAGCTCCTCGCCCCGCGAGCGGCGGTCTGGATCGCCGCGAAGTCCGGCAGGTCCTTCGCGTAATAGAACGCGAGCCGCAGGAGCCGCTGGTCCGGCTTCCTTGCATTGAGAAAGCGAGCCTCCGCCTCGAGGTGCCGGAGGAGGACGCGCAGCCTCTCCTCCCGGGAAGGCGGAGGAGGAGCGCGCCCCTCCTCGAGCAGGCGAGCGGTGCGCGCGAAGATCCACGGGTTCCCGAGAGCGCCCCTCGCGACGAGGACGGCGTCGCAGCCGGTCTCGTCGAGCATGCGCTTCGCGTCCTCGGGCGTCCGCACGGAGCCCGCGCCCACGACCGGGATCTTCACCCGGGCCTTCGCGCTCGCGATGATCTTCCAGTCCGCCTCTCCCCTGTAAGCTCGCTCGACGCTCCTCCCGTGGAGGATCACCGCGGCCGCGCCGGCTTGCTCGAAGCGCGCCGCGAGCTCGGGAGCGTTCGGCGCTTCGTCGGAGTAGCCCGAGCGCATCTTCACGGTGAGCGGCACGGGCCGCGCGGCCGCGGCGCACGCTCGCACGAGGGCCTCGGCGCGCGCGGGATCCGAGAGGTAAGTCCCGCCCCACTTCTTCTCGAGCACGCGCCGTATCGGGCAGCTCAGGTTCACGTCCACCAGGTCGAAGCCCTTCTCCGCCACGAGCGAGCAAGCCTTCGCGGTCGTCGCCTCGTCTCCCGCGAGCACCTGCCCGCCCACAGGCTTCTCGCGCGGCTCGGTCGCGAGGAGACGGAGCGCGAGCCGCTCGCCCGCGACGAGGCGGTCGGGCTGGACCATCTCGGTGTAGACGAGACCGGCACCCAGCTCCTTCGCGATGAGCCTGAAAGGAAGGCTCGTGTGCTCTTCCATCGCCGCGAGGACGAGCTTCCCCTTGACGCGGACCCTCCCGATCTCCAAGCGCTAGGCGTCCCCGGGAGGCGGCCAGACGAGCGAGCCCTCGTCGTGCGAGCGGCTCGCCTCGAAGACGAGCTTGATGAACGTGCCGCTCATCTCCTTGGGCCCCGAGACCTCGTTCGAAGGCACGTAGCTGAAGCGGCCTTGCGTGAGCTTGAGGAGAGCGATCACGGCCTGATCGCCGCGTCGCTCTCCGAACGCAGCTCGATGCGGAGCGCCATCGACGAAGACGATCTCGCCGCGCGTCCCGTCGGGGGCCTCGACCCCGACGGCTCCCGTGCGCTTGTTGAACTCGACTCACTGGAGAAACTCGGAGAGCGGGAGCGTGTCGAGGAGCGCCCGCACGCCCACGGTCCCGATCGCCTCGGTGCGCTCGCCGGCGCGATGGCCGGCTCCCGCGGGCGCGATCACGACTTCGTAGGGGCCGATCTCGATCGGTGGGCCGTCGACCTCGGCGAACGCCTCGCCGTGGACACGCCTCCCTCCGATCGTGACGCCGTTCGCGCTCCCGAGGTCGCGCACGCGGACGGCGTCCCCGACTCTCATGAGAGAGGCGTGCTCCTTCGAGACGCTCCTGTGGGGGAGCACGAGGTCGTTCCCGGGGACTCGCCCGATCGTGATCTCGCGGTCGCGCGGGAGAGGCACGGCGGGGAGGGGATCGCAGCGCGCGACGAGCTCCGTGTCCGCGAAACCCTGGGCGCGAGAAGGCGGGGGGAGTCGCGGCGCCTCCTCGAGCGAGACCTCGACAGCCTGGAGCTGCTGCGTCCAGTCGCCCGGCATCTTGTGGGCCGCCTTCCCGAGCTTGGGGGAGAGGACCTCGAGCTCCGCGTGGAGCCCGGCCGCGTCGAGGAAGCGGAAGGTGAGCTTGGACCCGAGGCCGAGCTTCGCGCCCGTGGAGATCGGGAGCGTCGCTCCGGCCGGGAGGCGCGAGCCGTTGACGATCGTGCCGCCCCGGGCGTGGAGATCCCTCACGGTCCACGCGGCGAGCGCGCGCTTGAGCATCGCGTGCCTGAGATCGACGGCCGGATCGGCGATCGCGATATCGGCCTCGGGCGCGCGCCCGATCACGACCTCTCCGTCTTCGCGGTCGCGCCTCGCGACCTCGAAGACGCGCCGCGCCGCCGGGAGGTCGTGGTCCGATCCCTTCTTCGGGCTCGAGCCCTCCTGGCGCCCTTCTTCGAGGAGAAACGGGTTCGGGAAGCGCGCCGCGAACTGGGCCGGGTCCTCGTCCTGGGCGGCCTGGACCAGCTCGTGGAAATCCATGGGCGAGAGCATATCTTCGCTCTCGCATCCAGCGAAGGCCTCGGTGCCAGAGGAACGCGCGAGCACGTCTCGGGGGAGCCTCGGCCTCGCCCATGGGGCCATGCGACGCGTCTCCCGTCGGGCGCCTTCAGCTTCCTGCGTAGCGAGTTCCTGGCCGGAAACGCCACGTCGAGAACACGGAATGCCAACACGGAGCACGGAATTAACAAATCGGAAATGAGGCTGCTCCGGGGAGATGACGGACCCTGCTCGGGCGCACTCGTGCACGCGACGAGCGTCGCCGCGAGGACCGCCCCGAGTTCGGATCTGACTCGGACGATGAGACGATTCTGCCTCGCCCGTTACGCGCGGGAGCCGGCCCCCATGTCCGCGAAGGCGCGAAATCATTAAGATCGCGCCGGGGGAAACATGCCCGGAAGCGTGGGGGTTCCCGAGTTCCTCTCTCTCGCGCGCTCGCACCAGCGCTTCCTCGAGCGAAAGCTCGCGGAGGCGCAGGCGCTCGGAGGGACGGCGCGGACGCGCTCGCAGGAGCTGAGAGACGGCCTCGGCGCGGCGGAGGAGGAGGTGGCCGCGCTCTACCTCCCGGCCTTCGCGCCCGTCTCTCTCGTGACGGCGGCGCGTCTGCTCGGCCTCCCCCAGGAGTGGGCGGACGAGCGGGTGAGGGTCGTGAGAGCCGAGGACCAGACGCTCGCGCGGAGGATCGAGGAGATCGAGAAGGACGACCGCTACCAGTTCCGCTCGTCTTACATAGGAGACGGCGGCGAGTGGACCTCGGAGCTCAGCCTCGCGGAGAAGCACTTCCACGCGGCGCTCGAGGACACGATGCGCTGGGAGAAGCTTTCTTCCTGGAAGGACCTGATCGACTACGAGTACGGCACGCCCGAGTACTCCGTCGGCTTCTGGCGTCCTCTCTACTACCGCCTCTGGAAGCACGGCGACGAAGCGTGCGACGTCTTCTCCAAGAGCACGTTCGCCGAGGTCCGGGAGGAGTACCTCCAGGCGCGCTCGGTGCGCGAGCAGAAGCGGAAGAAGCGCGACGAGGTCAAGGAGAAGATCGCGGGGCTCCAGGCCCTCATCGAGGAGCGCGACGCGGCGCTCGCGCGGCGCGGCGCTCTCGCGGGCGAGGCTCCTCTCCTCGAGACGCGGCACGTGATCGCGCAGCACCTCGACGGCGCCGACCGGCGCGCGCTCGCGCAGACGGCGCAGGCGGCCGGGCGGCAGGACCTCCTCGCGGGCCTCGCGAAGCTCGACGGCCTGAACGCGCAATCGAGCTACCTGCTCTCCATGAGCGGCGACGACGCCGAGGCGCAGGCGATCGCGGCCGACCTCGCGAAGATCGAGCGCGACATCGCGAAGTACTCGCGGCCCAAGAAGGCCGGCATGATGTTCGACCGCGACCAGCTCGAGAGGCGCTTTCTGGAAGAGCGCTTCGAGCGGAGGCTCGCGCGGCGGCGGAAGCTCATGGACCGCGCTTACGCCTACGACGACTGGGACGACTACGACTGGCAGGACCCGACGCCCTGGTGGTTCTACATCACCGATCGGAGCGACCCGGGCTACGGCGCCTACTTCCCCGACGTCTCGAATTTCCTCGGCCAGCGAGGGCCCGGCTGGCAGTTCACGAGGCGCGCGCGCTCGCAGGACGACTACGACGACGCCGCCGCGGCGCTCGCGGCGAACGCTCAGGGCACGGACGATCGGGACGTCTCATGAGCAAGCTCACGGTCCTCCTCTATGCGGTGAACGGAGCGGGAGTCGGCCACCTCGTCCGGCTCCTCGCGATCGCTCGCTGGATCCGCCGCTACGCCGCTCTCCTCGACGCGAGCGCCGAGATCCATTTCCTCACCTCGTCCGAGGCCTCGTCGCTCGCTTTCCGGGAAGGCTTCGCTTCCTGGAAGCTTCCGTCGAAGACCGTGATCCGCGACGCGAAGATCTCGAAGCCGTCTTACCTGAGAGCCGCGAGGCAGTGGGTCTTCTCCTCGGTCGCTCTCCTGCGCCCCGACCTCCTGATCGTGGACTCCTTCCCGAACGGCTCCTTCAACGAGCTCCTGCAGGTCCTCGACCTCGTCCCGAAGAAGGCGTTCGTCTACAGGGCGGCGAAGAAGGACTTCGCGGCGCGCGCCTCGTTCCAGGCCCTCCTCCCGCTCTACGATCGGATCCTCGTCCCGCACGATCCGGGAGAGGTGGATGTCGTGATCCCGCCG
>JACQDU010000014.1 GCA_016200955.1 bacterium | reverse complement strand
CGGCGCCGTCCAGGTCGCGCCGTAGCCCACGGGCGTCCCCGCCTCGACCTCGCGCACGCGCACGACCTGGGCGCGCAGCGAGAGCACGGGAGAGAGCGCGACTCCCGTGCGCGCGGCGGCGCCGTCGGGGTCGATCCCGTGGAGCGCGATCCCGGGGCGGATCGCGTCCATGCGCGACTCCTCGTGGAGGAGAGATGCGCTCGTCGCCGCGGCGTGCACGAGGAGACCGGGCACGCGCGCTCTCAGGGCGTCGACGACGGGCCGGAAGCGAGCGATCTGCTCGAGGGTCGCCTCGCGCACGGTCGCGCGGGCCATGTGGGTCATGAGCCCTAGGAGCGAGACGCCGCTCGTGCGGAGCGTCTGCTCGGCGAGCTCGAGCGCCGCTCCCGGAGAGGCCCCGTGGCGCGCGAGGCCGGAGTCGACCTCGAGGTGCACGCGGGCGATCGTCCCGAGAGAGCGCGCCGCGCGAGCGATCCGGTCGAGGTCCTCTCGCTCGTGGATCACCGTCGTCGCTCCGAGCGCGACCGCCTCGAGCGCCTCCTCGTCCACGAGCGCTCCCAGGACGAGGAGCGGGGTCGAGCGACCGAGGGCGTCTCCGAGCTCGGAGGCTTCTCCGACGGTCGCGACGGCGAGCATGCGCGCTCCGGCCTCGAAGGCGGCGCGGCCGACCGCGACGGCTCCGTGCCCGTAAGCGTTCGCCTTCACGACCGCGATGAGAGGACGCCCGCTCGCTCGCTTGAGAGCGGAGACGTTCCGGGCCGTGGCGGCGAGGTCGATCTCCGCCCAGGTCCGGCTCACGTGCCCTTGGCTCGCTCGCGCTTCCTCCGTCTCTCCTCGGCCTCGCTCGGGCGGAGATAGAGAGGAGAGAGGGAGATCGCGTCGTCCCTGTGGCCCGCGAGGTGAAGCTCGCGGCCCATCTCGGCCACGAGCCTGGGCGACGGCCACGCGAGGTCGTCGGGAGCTCGCCTGAGCGCCTTCCCCGCGAGAGCGCGCTCGACCGCGGAAGCGGCGTCGCCGATCACGCAGAGGTCGGTCTCGGCCGCCAGGGCCTGCGCGAGCGCCAGGGGCTCCGAGAGCTGCGGCGCGATGACGAGAGACGGCGAGCGCTCCCCCGGGAGGCGCTCGAAGATGCAGTGGTAGACCTCGCCTCGCTGCGCGTCGAGCGCGCAGAGGATCCTGCGCGACGGCGGAGCCTGCCGCGAGAGCGCCTCGACGAGCCGCACGCCCACGAGGGGCCGCCCCCACGCGAACGCGAGCCCCTTCCCCGCAGCGAGGCCGACTCGCAGGCCCGTGTAGCTCCCGGGGCCGAGGTCCACGGCGACGAGGTCGGGCGGTCTCTCGGGCCCGAGTTTCCAGCGGTCGAGGAGGCCCTGGATCGCCGGCGCCAGCTCCGCTCCCAGCGAGCGCTGGGAGTCGAAGCGACGCTCCTCCGCGCGGCCCTCCGAATCGAGGAGGGAGACTCCCCCGCGCGGTCCCGACGTCTCGATCCCGAGCACGATCACTTGGCCACCTCGAGCTGCGGCTCGCCCCATCTCTATCGGATCCCCGCGGTCTTGGGAACAGTCCCCGCGCTCGGGCTTGAAAGGTCGCGCCCATCCATGTGAGTCTTTCGCCCGAAGGGGTGATGCGTGGCGCTCTCGCTCACGTCGAAGGCTTTCTCGCAGAACGGCTCGATCCCGGCTCTCCACACGAGCGACGGGAAGGACGTCTCGCCGCCGCTCGCGTGGTCGGGCGCGCCGGCGGGGACGAAGAGCTTCGCTCTCATCGTGGACGACCCCGACGCGCCGGATCCGAAGGCGCCGAAGATGACCTGGGTTCACTGGGTCCTTTACGACATTCCCGCCGACGCCAGGGAGCTCCCCGAGGCCGTCTCGCCCAAGGCGCTCCCCGCGGGCACGCGCGAGGGCAAGAACGACTGGAAGCGCACCGGCTACGGCGGCCCCTCGCCGCCGATCGGCCGCCACCGCTACTTCCACAAGCTCTACGCGCTCGACCTCGTGCTCCCCGACCTCGGGACGCCGACCAAGGCCCAGCTCGAGAAGGCCATTTCGGGCCACGTCCTCGAGAAAGCCGAGCTCGTCGGGACGTACGAGAGAAAGAAGTAACCACCGAACACACCGAAGACACCGAGTCGTCG